>NZ_JBMDWJ010000289.1:0-32406 GCF_048595215.1 Siphonobacter sp. | reverse complement strand
TTTAAGATTATACATCAAGAATAAAAAGGGTTTACGGTTACAAGTGGTTACGTACTCGCAAGTGAAGAAAAAGCAATCGTATGAAAAAACGGAACCATGTACATTAAGTTTATCTAATTACGTGAAATCGATTAGTACCGGTTCTCAATCTTCTCCATAGAACGATAGAAATTATGAAATTCTGGATCAAATTAATGCATTCAGAATCAATGGATTTTAAGGACATGAGCTAATAAGACCTCTCATTTTTTTAAGAAATCACTCGCGTATTGATCAAAGTACGAAAAGGTTTTACTTACTTGCGGCCATTAATCTATAAAATCTATAGACTTAATACATAGTCAAATCTTCCCTAATGAACAAATCTGATTCGCTGATGGCTTCTAAATGTTGTATCTGTTGCCCAATGCTTGGGTAGGTCTTGAGCCTGTTGAGTTTTCCCTGTACTCCCCGATTCTTTCAAACCATCAAATTCTTCGTGTATGAAAACAAGTATACCTCGTCCTTTGGTATGGCTTACGGTTTGGTTGCTGAGTCACGCAACCTTTGCTCAAACCGTATCGCTCCAAGGCAAAGTTCTTTCTACTGATCAGGAACCTCTGGTAGGAGCGACCGTACAAATCAAAGGCACGCAATCAGCGGCATTGACGCAGCCCGATGGTTCTTTTCAGTTGAGCGTTCCGGCAGGTTCAACCATCCTACGCATAAGTTATATCGGCTTTGAATCCCAGGAAATTACGCTAAACGGTCAGACGCGTTTAACCATCGAGCTCAAACCCGACAGCCGACAGCTTAACGAACTGGTCATTACGGGTTATAGTACCCAAAATCGAAAAGACATTGTCGGTTCGATTGCGAAAATTTCCGGGGAAGAACTCAAAAACGTACCCGCCGCCAGTTTCAACCAACTCTTACAGGGCAAGGTGACGGGGGTGCAGGTGCAGTCGAACTCCGGCGTACCCGGTGGCGGGATTACCTTTCGCATTCGGGGGAACAACTCCATTAACGCCTCCGTCGATCCGCTGTACGTTATTGACGGGGTTTTTGTCAGCACGAGTGAACCCATCCGTACGGGTCTGGGACAACAGCAGCAATCTAATCCGCTGGCTGACATCAATCCGGCTGATATTGAGAGTATTCAGGTCTTAAAAGATGCCAACGCTACTGCCATCTACGGTTCACTGGGAGCCAACGGGGTTGTGATCGTCACCACGAAGCGGGGAAGTCTGAATAGTCGGGCTAAAATCACCGCCAACGTGTCGCACGGCTGGTCGTCCGCCATTAAAAAATTCAAAGCCACTACGGGTCCCGAAACCGCCACGCTGGTCAACGAGGCCGTTCGGAATACCGCTCAGGATCGCGGTCTGGACCCTACTACGGTTGCTCTGCCTTTTCCCAATCCTAGCACCGTGCCTACGTACGACCGCATCAGCGATCTGTTTCGGGTAGCTTCTACGTCCGCGTACGATCTGTCGGCTCAGGGTGGTACGGCCAAGAGTACCTATTTTGCCGGATTTAGCTATCTCAAGCAGGAGTCTATCGTCAAACCATCTGATTTTGAACGATATACCCTTCGTTTCAACTACGACAATTACTTAACCGACAAACTCAAGCTGGGCAATAGTATCAACGTGACGCGTTCGTTCCGCAACGTCAGCAGTAATGATAACAACCCCACGGGCGTCATCAACTCGGCTATTTTCCCACGTTCGTACCTGCCCATTTTCAACGAAGATGGTACCTACGCCCGATCGGGTAGTTTCGATAACCACCTGGCTCTCATCAATAATCTGAATAACCAGGCCGTCGGATGGCGGACCATTGGTAACGTATTTGCCGAATTACATATCCTGCCGGAGCTGACCTTACGCAGTAGCTGGAGTCTGGATAATACGGATATGTACGAAAACAACTACAGCAACACGCTCATTGCCGCCGGGATTGCCACCCGGGGAGCGGCGACTTCGTTTGAAACGAAAAACCTGATTTTTACGAATGAACAGGTGCTTACCTACATCAAATCCTTTGGGGAAAAGCACCGGATCAATGCACTGGTAGGCAATACGTTCAACCGGGTATTGAACGAAAGCACGAGTGCGTCGGGTCAGAACTTTGCCAGTAACGATCTGACGGCGATCTCGGTAGCCGCTACCACCACGGGCTCTTCCGGTCGGAGCCGGGCTACGTTGCTTAGTTTCTTCGGAAAGGCCAGTTACACCTATGACAATCGGTTTACATTCGATGCCAGTTTGCGGGCCGATGCCTCGTCCAAATTCGGGGCCGACCGCCGTTGGGGGTATTTCCCTTCGGGCGGGGTAGCCTGGAACGCTTCCCACGAATCATTCATTGAGGATTTAAACGTCTTTAGTGACCTGAAATTCAGAGCCAGTCTGGGTCTGAGTGGCAATCAAAATGGCATCGGGCCGTACGCCGCTCAGGGTTTATGGTCGTCGGGAGCGAACTACTTGGATGCGGCAGGTATTGCTCCTTCGCAGCTCGAAAACCGACAACTTACCTGGGAAACAACCCGTCAGGTCGATATTGGTACGGAGTTCAGCTTTTTCAAAAACCGACTCAGTTTTATCGTGGATTACTACAACAAGTACACCTACGATCTGCTGCTGAACGTCCCCGTACCTTCGCGTTCCGGTTTTACGACGTATTTGCAGAACTACGGGGCAGTCCGTAACAAAGGCGTTGAGTTTTCGATTCATTCCGAAAATTTCGCGGGATCGGACTTTCGCTGGTCCACGGATTTCAATATTTCCTTCAACCGGAATCGCATTGAAAAACTGGCCTCGGATATTGCTCAGGGAGCTTCGGGTCGGAATATTTCCATTCTGCGGCAGGGCTACTCCGTCAACTCGTTTCAGTTGTACAAACAGCTTTACGTAGACCCACAAACGGGCAATGCCGTATACGAGGATGTCAACAAAGATGGACTGATTACCTCCGCGGATCGGCAAATAGTGGGCAATGCCCTACCGCGTTTTACGGGCGGACTTACCAATACGCTCTCGTACAAACGATTCGACTTGAACTTTCTCTTTTACTTCCAGCAGGGTAATAAAATCATGAGTATGCATGATTTCTTCCTGGTACACGGAGGTACGCAGAACTTCATCGGCTTTATTCCCCGGCAACTCGAACGCTGGCAAAAACCGGGTGACGTTACGGACATTCCCCGGATGACGACCTACAGTGGCGATCCCACCGTCAACGGCGGAGCATCTAACAATTACAGCGGAAACGTGACCAATCAGAGTACCCGGTATTTGCTCGATGGCTCGTTCATCCGGCTGCGAAACGTGTCCCTGAGTTACACGCTACCGGATGCGATTACCCGCAGAGCCCGTTTGTCGGTAGTACGGGCCTACGTACAAATTGCCAACCTGCTCACCTTCACCCGCTATTCCGGACTTGACCCGGAAGTGAACTCACAAAGTAATAACCAGAACACGGCGGGCTACGACTGGGCGACGGTACCCCAGCCCCGAACGGTACAGGCCGGTTTGAGTGTCACTTTATAATCTTCGATTCATGAAACGATATATCCTTGCGGCTGTGCTGACGGCCAGCCTGATTTCCTGCGACAAATACCTGGACGAAACGCCCAATAATGCCCTCCCCGCCGCTACGGCCATTCGGGATGCGGGTACGGCTCGGGCTGCCATTAACGGGGCGTACTCCCGCGTGCAGAGCTACTACGCCAGCGGTTATCCCACGCTGGGCACGATTACGACGGATAATGTCATTTTTAACGGAACGTTGAGTCAGTACCTACAACTGGATCAGAATGCCGTTACACCCGATAATGCCATTACGCTGGATGTGTACCAGAGCATCTACCGGGCCATCAATACGGTGAATAGCATCATCGCTTACGTCCCGGCCATCAACGATCCAAATCTGGGCAGTACGGAAAAAAATACCATTCTGGGCAAAGCCTATTTCATTCGTGCTCTAGGCTACTTCGACCTGGGTCGGGCCTGGGGTGGGGTACAGTTACAACTGACGCCCACTACTACGCTGGACGGACTGAAGGGAATCAAACGCAGTACGCTGAAGCAGACCTACGATCAGGTGCTGGCCGATTTGACCAAAGCCGAAGAGCTACTGGCCGAAGATGCCACGACCCGGAACCGGGCTCAGAAAAGTACGGCCCGTGCCTTGCGGGCTCGCGTGCATCTGTACCGGAAGGAGTGGGCGGAGGCTGAAACATACGCCAGTCAGGTCATTGGCAATACGAAATATGCCTTGGTGAAGCCGTACAAAACCTTTTTTACGTCGCCGTTTTTGAGTCAGGAGTCGGTTTTTGAACTGAGCTTTTCTACCAATAACCGAAATAGTTACTGGAATTTATGGTACCCCAGCTCGCTGGGTGGACAGTATACCTTGAAACCTTCGGCCACGATCGTGGAGAAATTAAATAACCCAGCGATCGGCGGCAGTCGCAAAGCTCTGCTGGCGGGTACGGGTAACAACGTATACGGTGTGCTCTACAATACCTCGGCGACGAGTACGGATCCTTCCTACGTCATTCGTATTGCCGAGTTATACCTGATACGAGCCGAAGCACGGGCTCAGCAAAACAAGCTTACCGAAGCTTTAGCGGATCTGAACACGGTACGTAGTCGGGCGGATGTTGCAGCCGCTACCGCGAGTACAAAAGACGCTTTATTGTTGGCTATTGAGGAGGAAAATAACGTCGAATTTGCTTTTGAGGCCCACCGCTGGTTCGATCTGGTACGTACGGGCCGCACCGTTGCCGTGTTGGGCCTGACCAACTCGCAATACTGGGTATTTCCCTTTCCGTACCAGGATGTTTTATCCGATCCGGATCTGGAGCAAAATCCAGGATATTGATGTGGGTGGCGTATGATTGGCAGTTCGTCTCGTCTATAGAGTTATGGGTTGTTCGTGGCTGGTTGTTGAATAGTCGGTATGATCATCTAAGACTGAGAGCTAAGCCAGCCGTGCGTTATGTACAAGGTTAATTAATCTAGTAGTAGGCGTTTGAATACCTGATAATCAAAGACGCTGAAATCAAATCGTAATACTTCTTCATTCACCTCGTATTCCTTTTCCCAATGAACCAACGATTGATACTTTTTCTTTTCCTCCTGCTCGCCAGTTCTTCGCTGTGGGCTCAGCAGTCGTATTACTTTCCAAATACGGGTACGTTTGATCCCCGCATTCCCAGTCCCGAGCAATTCCTGGGTTACCCGATTGGAACGCATTATACCCGTCACGATCAGATTGTTGCGTACTTTAAAGAACTCGAACGTACGTCGAATGGCAAGGCTCACGTGCAGGTCATTGGTAAGAGTTACGAAGAACGGCCACAGATCATACTGACGGTCACGGCTCCGGAGAATTATAGTAATCTGGAAAAGATTCGCCAGAAACACCTCACCGTCACTGACCCGGCTCAACCCAATTTGACCAAGGCCGATCCGGTGATCGTGCTGCTGGGCTATAGCGTACACGGAGCCGAAACGTCCGGTGGCGAAGCAGCCCTGCTGACGGCATATTATCTGGTAGCCAACCAAAGTGCCGAAACGGCTCAGTATCTCAAAGAATCGGTTATCCTAATCGATCCTGCACAAAATCCCGATGGTCGCGACCGGGCGGCCAACTGGCATAACATGTACAAGTCGTTTCCGCCGGTATCCGATCCGGCGGATCTGGAACACCTTCAGGGTTTTCCCGGTGGTCGCGTCAACCACTATTTTACGGATTTAAATCGCGACTGGCTGAGTGCCGAGCAGATTGAAAGCAAGAACCGGGTCGATTTCTCGCATCAGTGGTATCCTAACGTGCACATCGATTTTCACGAAATGGGTACGAACAGTACGTACTATTTCGAACCTACGCCAGCGGGTCACCAAAGTCCGCTGTTGCCACAGTCATCTTACGATTTCAATGCGACGCTGGCTAAATACCACGCCGAAGCCCTCGACAAGATTGGCTCATTGTATTTTACCAAAGAAAGCTTCGACAACCTGTCGCCCATTTACGGTTCGACGTATCCTGATTTCTACGGAGCCGTTGGTGTAACCTTCGAGCAGGGCAGTTCGCGAGGACTGGTGCAGGAAAGTACGTCCGGTCCCGTTACATTTCCATTTACCATTCGTAATCACTTGGTAACGGGTTTGGCTACGCTCAAAGGAGCTTTGGCCGAAAAAGAAAATCTATTTAAACTGCAAAAGGACTTTTTCAAATCGGCCGTTACTCAAGGCAAGGCTAACCCAGCCAAGGCGTTTGTCTTCGGCGACAGTCGCGATGTTTCGCTGACGAATAAACTGTTATCGCTGGTGTTACGACACCGTCTGAAGGTGTATACTCTGAATGCCGACGTAACCGCCGATGGCAAAAAATTCGAGAAGGGAAAAGCCTACGTGGTTCCCGCCGAGCAACCCTTTTTCCGAATCGTACATTCCTTGTTTGAAGAAACCCCAAAATTGAAAGACAGTACGTTCTACGATAACACGTCGTGGTCGGTTGTACACGCGTATGGTATTCAACAGGCCAAACTCAACTCGGTACCTTCGCTAGGACAGGCCGTTACCGCCGTGCCGACCGTGCAGGGAGGTGTAGCGGGTGGTAAGGCTCAGTTGGCGTACTTGCTCAACTGGTCGGAATACAATGCTTCACGGGCTTTGTATTCCCTGCTTTCACAGGGAGTACTGGTAAAGACCTCGCTGAAACCTTTCACTAGTCAGACTGCTACGGGGCCGCAGAAATTCAGTTACGGCTCGTTGGTGATTCCGGTAGCTGGTCAAAAAATCAGTTCGGACAGTCTGTACCGTGCGGTAGAAGAAGCGTCGCGTCGCTCCAACCTGACCTTTGCAACTACTTCTACGGGTTTTAGTCTGGAAGGCATTGATTTAGGTAGCAATAACATTCTGCCCGTACGCAAACCCGAAGTAGCTCTGATCACTGGAGCCACGTCGGGACTAGCCGAAGCTGGTCAGGTCTGGTTTCTGTTGAATGAACACCTGCAATTGCCCGTCAGTAAGCTGGATCCGCAAAGTCTGGAACGCGTTTCACTGGATCGCTATCAGGTGCTGGTATTACCCAACGGAACGTACCGCGAGTGGAGCAAGCCAACCGTCGATGCCTTGAAAGCTTGGGTAAGCCGGGGTGGTACGCTGATCACCTTCCGTACGGCTTCGGAGTGGGCCATCAGCCAGGGTTTTGCGAAAGAACGCGTGTTTGTCGATTCTTCGGCTACGCGTCGCAACGCATCCGTCACCCGCGTTGATTACGCTACCCGGGCCGAAACGGAGGCTCCGCGACGCATCAACGGGGGGATTTTCCTGGCGGACATTGACATTACGAATCCCATTGCGTTTGGCCTAAATGATCGAAAAATTTTCTTCACGAAAACGGGTAACACGATTCTGTTACCGAGCAAAGACAAGTACGCAACGGTGGCCAAATACCTGCCTTCCTCATACATCAGTGGTTACGTTTCCAAGGAGAATGTAGCTAAAATCAATAATACCGCATCAATTCTGGTTGGACAACTCGGTCATGGGAAAGTCATCCTGTTCGCTGAAGACCCCACTTATCGCCACTACTGGCACGGGACGAATCGGTTGTTTCTGAATGCTCTTTTTTACGGAAATCTGATTCAGTTACAGTCAGCTTTTCTGGGAGCTGCTGAGGAGTAATTCAATAGTTTGGCCTGAATAGTTTATGAAGCCGTTGTCGGAACTCCGATGACGGCTTTTTTTCACTGGTGCAGGTTTCCAAACCTGTATCTGCCATCCGGCAGTTACCAACTGTCTTTGCAATTTTCCCCGCATTGCATGCAGGATTATGGACATTGAACCCCCTCAGGGTTGGCGAATCGGACGTGCAAGTTTGCGTGAGATAGGAGAGAGAGCCGTTTAACCCCGAAGGGGTTCCATTCGATTAGCCATGGGTGCAACCCATGGTCAGCCATTTGGTTCCCTGCATTACATACGGGGCTATGAATATTGAACCCCTCTGGGGTTGGCAAGTCGGCGTGCAAGCTTGCATGACAAATGAAAGAGATAGCATTCAACCCCGGAGGGGTTTCACTTGATTAGCCATGGGTGTAACCCATGGGCAATGCAACGTTATATTTCGATAAACATATCCCGTCCATAAGTCGTTATATTCAAACGGAAATAACGATTCATGAAATACGCTCTACTTTTTACCTTCTTCCTGACTAGTGTTTTACTCCAGGCACAAACTCGGCCCGATAGTCTTCGGTCGGATACGTCGCGTAATGTGCAGCTTCAGGAGCTGGTGATTACAGCTTCGCGGGTGCCCGAACGGCTGTTGCAATCGCCGCTTAGTATCGAGTTACTGAATGCCCGTCAGATTCGGTACTCGGCTCAACCCTCGTACTACGACGCGATTGAAAATCTGAAAGGCGTGCAGCTACTCACCTCCAGCCTGGGTTTTAAAGTTTACAACACCCGTGGCTTTGCCAATCCAACCAACGTACGCTTTGTGCAACTGGTGGACGGAATGGACAATCAGGCTCCGCACATCGGATCTCCCATTGCCAGTGCTCTGGCTCCTTCGGATCTGGATATTGAACGGGTGGAAATCGTACCGGGAGCGGCCTCGGCCCTGTATGGATTAAGTGCCTTGAACGGCTTAGCCCAGCTGATTACCAAAGATCCTTTCACGTCACCCGGATTAACCATTGGTCAGAAAACGGGAGTCAATCACGTTGGAGAATCGCAGGTTTCACCCCAGCTTTATACTGAAACCAGTCTGCGATACGCCCAGCCTTTGGGGAACCGGTTTGCCTTCAAAATCAACCTTACCTACCAGCAGGGGTACGACTGGATCGCTCGCGACGCTGCCGACCTGAACACCAATGCCAACGCCTCCCTTGGTTTGACAGGTCTGAATAATCCCGGAAGTGATCGGGTCAATCAGTACGGCGACGAGTCCGCCAATCGGCGTACGCTGACACTGGGCGGCAAGAAGTACGTAGTCTCGCGAACGGGCTATTTTGAAAATGATATTACTGATTTACGACTTCGAAACCTACGAGGTGACGTGGCTTTGTACTGGCGGTTGAAACCCGGCTGGACGCTTTCATACCATTACAAAGCCGCTACGCTCAACAACGTATACCAGCGAACCAACCGCTTTCGACTGGAAAATTACCGACTCAGTCAGCAGGGGCTAGTACTGGAGTCTCCGGCCTTGTTGGTGCGATTGTACCGCACCGCCGAAAACACGGGCGATTCCTACAACATCCGTTCAATGGCGGAAAATATGGATCGCTCGTTCAAATCCGATGATCGCTGGTTTAGTGATTTTTCCAGTCAGTTTACCGCAGCTACGCAAGCCGGACAAAGCGTAGTCCAGGCTCTGCAACAAGCCCGTAATCAGGCTGATCAGGGACGAATACAGCCTGGTACACCCGCTTTTGATGCGGAAGTCAGTCGTTTGCGGACCATTAATAACTGGGATAGGGGAGCAGCCCTGCGGGTAAAATCCTGGCTGTATCACGGGGAAGCTCAAGTGGAAGTCAGTCGCCTGCTGGGCCCTGCGTTTCAGGAAAAAACCAAGCTTCATCTCTTAGCTGGAGGTGATTTTAGGCAATACGTAGTCTTTCCCGATGGCAACTATTTTATTAATCCGAATGGTACGGATCGGAATCTTCAATATCGCAAAGCGGGCGGATTTGTGCAGGCTTCGCGGACGTTCTGGGGTGAACGGTTGAAACTAACCGGCTCCCTGCGACTGGATAAAAATCAGTACTTTACACCGCGACTAAATCCGCTGGTAACGGCCGTATTTTCGCCCGCCGCTGAACAGTATGTGCGAGCTTCGTACCAGACGGGCTATCGATACCCGTCGCTGTTCGAGGCCTTTTCCAATGTTAATTCCGGTGGGGTAAAACGCGTAGGAGGGCTGAAGGTAATGTCGCAGGGCATTTTCGAACGTTCCTATTTCCGTACCTCCATCGACGCGTTTCAGGCAGCGATCAATACCGATGTCAACACCCATCAGCTGACTACTGAACAGGCCATTCAGAAAAACAAGGGCTTACTACGCAAAAACACCTACACCTACCTGCAACCCGAACAGGTGAACAGTCTGGAAGTGGGGTATCGGAGCTTGTTTTTCAAGAAACGTCTATACATCGACGTTGATTTTTACTACAACGTGTATCGGAATTTCATCGCTCAGGTTGAAGCCAATATTCCGAAGAAATCCAATCCTGATTCACTGGCCTATTACCTGGCTGACCGAACGCAACAAGATCGCTATCGGCTCTGGACCAACTCAAAAACCCGGGTTTATAATTATGGCTCCAGTGTAGGAATTCGGTATGCCCTGGTACGGGAATGGACCGTGACGGGAAATGCCTCACTGGCTCGCCTGGACCGGACGGATCAGGGAGACGGTCTCGAAGAAGCCTTCAATACGCCCCAATGGATTACTAATGTTGGGTTGGCAAATCCGGCCTTGTGGAAGTCATTCGGTTTTTCACTGAATTATAAATACCAAAGTGCCTTTCTCTGGCAATCCTCCCTGGCAACGGGTCAGGTGCCCGCCATTCATACGTTCGATGCTCAGATGAGCTATGATTTTTCCTGGTTGCTGGTAAAAGTAGGAGGTACGAACGTGTTTAACCGCCCGTACACCACCTTCAAGGCTGGCCCCAGTGTCGGAGGACTGTACTACACGTCGCTCGTATTAAAAGCCTGGTGAGTAGAAATCAGGAAACGATGGAGTAGGAATTTTCTGTCTTTCTGGCACTAAGGCTACTAAATAATTTATCCTATGGGGAAGTAGATTCGAAACGTTGATCCCTGACCCAGTTGACTTTCCGCAGTAATAGCTCCCCCATGATTTCGAACTACTTTTTCACAAATCGCCAGGCCAATACCCGTACCGGGATACTCGCTTTTGCCGTGTAATCGCTGGAAAAGCTGAAAGATTCGCTGACTATATTGTTGATCGAATCCAATGCCGTTATCTGCGATGGTAATACATGTATACGTCTCCGCCATTCGAGCGGGTTGTAGATCTTCGGGTAGCTCATCCAACCCCAGATGTGTTGTATGAATGCGGATGCTAGGAGCCAGCTCTGGCTGACGAAACTTCAATGCATTGCTCAAAATGTTCAGGAAAAGTTGCCCTAATTGAAGTACATCGCCCCGAAGAGTGGGTAACGGTTCCAGATGAATGGAAGCTTTCGATTCCTGAATACTGAGTTCTAAATCCGAAAGCACCGTTTTCACGATTTCCGTCAGGGATACGAGTTGGGTAAATTCCTGGTTGGAAGAAAGTCGCGAAAAGGTCAGTAGGTCATCAATCAGTAAGGACATCCGTTGGGAAGCAACTTGCATTCGTTTCAGATACATGATGCCATCGCCCAGCTGACTGCTGTAACGACTCATCAGAATATCGCCGAACTGCTGTACTTTCCGCAACGGTTCCTGCAAGTCATGGGAGGCGATGTAGGCAAACTGTTCCAGGTTTTCGTTCGAGCGGGTAAAGAGTAAGTTAGACTCTTCCAGCTCTTCGTTGCTAGTTTCCAATTGTTCATTGATCGCAGCCAGCTCTTCGTTCGTCGTAGCTAATTCTTCCGTTCGTTGCTGTACCAACTGTTCCAGAGCCCGTTGCGTCTCCCGCTCCTGCGTAACGTCCTGAGCCGTTCCCGCGAGTTTGTAGGGTTTGCCCTGTGCATCGTGGTACACTTGGGCCTGGGCGTGCACAATCCGCTGGTAGCCCGTCTGTCGATGCGTAATGATGTGTTCATTCTCATAATACCCGGAACCCTTAATCACTGCATCAATTTGCTCAATGACTAGTTGTCGGGACTCCTCCGGTACTAAATCGTAAACTTCGTCGGGAACAGAACTTAGTTCGGACAAGCCCATCCAGTCCCGTAAGCGTTCGGAGTACGTAAACGTTTTGCTTTCCAAATCGAGGCTCCAGGTAGCCAATTGAGCCAGTTCAATAGCTCCCCGCAAACTTTCTTCGGCCTCCTGGAGCTGTTGCCGAGCCAGAGCTACGGGCGTTACGTCAGCGGCAATGCCCAGAATAGCGTATACCTGACCTTGTTTATCAAATAGCGGACTGTAGGTGATGTTGTACAAATAATGAGTCAATACGCCGTTCTGCACGATGTTTGCCCCCATTTCGTAATTCTGGTACATTTTACCCGTCGTATACACCTCATCGAGAATTTGCAGAAAAGGCTGATTCTCAAGCTCGGGCATGACTTCTCGAAGCGGCTTTCCTACAATGTCCGGGCCTCTACTCACAATATCAATAAAAGCCTGATTGGGTAACTCAATCCGCAATTCATGCCCCACAAATAATCCAATCGCGATGGGAGCGGTTTCAACCAAAGCTTTCAGCTTAGCTTCACTGGCTTCAACCGCTTTGCGGGCCTGTACCTGAGCGGTGACATCAATGCCAACCACGAGCACACCCGTAATCTCCCCTTCATCATTACGCTGGGGCTGGTACGTAAAATCCAGATATAGGATTTCTACTTCATCAGCATTAGACACGTATACGGCCACTTCTCTGGTTACCAGAGGCCGACTCGTTTGTAATACATGCTCCAAAACCTGTTCAAAACGTTGGTCCATCAGCTCGGGCATGGCTTCATGGATGGATTTCCCCAGTAGCGTTTCCGAAACATGGCTGACCAGCTTTGTATAGTAGGGATTAACCATCTGGTAGATCCAACCTTCCTTGTCTACTAGGGCAACGGCGATAGGAGAATGCTCTAGTAGCGTTTTAAAAGCCTGCCTTACGGGCATGATGGGCAGTCGATCCTGAGGAATGACTTCTACCAAACCAGTTAATGAAGGTCCGATTCGACTGGCTCGTAACCGAATCCAGCGATTGGTCAACACATTACGGCACTGCATATCCAGCGACGAAGTAAGACTTTCATCTTGAAAAACGGATTCGACCCGCTTCTGATCTGACTTGCCTAGCGTCTGCAACCAGGCTTCGTACGGAAGATCGGTGCTGAGGGGAAAGCCAAAAAGCTCCTGACTAACGGCGTCACAGCGAAGAAGCCCTTGTCTGGAATCATAGACCCAGGTACCGACTCCATGGGTCTGTAAAAGGAGTTTCAACCGCTCCTCGTCCGCGGCGGGTAAGTGGGAAAATGGCTTAGGGGATTCGGCCATGTTTTAATCCGTTTGGGTACGGTATGGTAACTAACCTAAACCTAAAAGGTTGGCTATAAACGGACAATAATTAAAACATGTTCGTGTCAACCAAGCGGGAAAGGGATGATTCGGCTCCCCAATCAATCCTCTGGTTGTAGCAGAGCCAGTACCACCATCAGTTCCGTCAAAATAGCCGCTATGGTGCGAATGGTATGGAACCGATTCCAGGGTTCTTCAAAAATCACGCGTTGACGGGCGAGTTGCTCCGGGTTGGCCGTACGCAAATCAAAACTCGCCAACGCTTCATTGAGGGGCACGTTTCCGGCCAGCGTCACGCCCAGTACGCCTACGCCATAACAGATACTGGCGGCCAGTAACCAAGCCGTCCGGGCCGGATGATGACGGTTCAAAAAACAACTGAGGGGTAACCAAACGGCTGTTCCCAGAAAGCAAAGCAGGAAAACGGAATTGAGAATCGCCCGATTAATAGCTTGCATCGCCGCTAAATAACTCGAATCTGATAGGCTATGAAGGCCCGGATTTACCGAACACGAATACGCGAAGAAGAGTCCCGCCATTAAGGCAGTACCGACGGCGGAACTCACCAAAAGGATGGTATTTATACGGTCAAGGAGGAATTCCATAGTCCCGAGGCCGCCGTTCGTTGAGCATAGGTGTCAAAATCAATAGGCGGGCGACCCAGTAGGTGTGCTACGTCAGGAGTCAGCGAGGCGTTTCGACCGTCGAGTACTTCGCTGAACAGATACGCGAGTAAGGCTACCAGTTCAGAAGGCGTACCCTGTTCCTGCAAAGCGGCAAGGTATAATTCCAGCGGAACCGTTTCGTAGGTGATTGATCGGTCGGTGTAGCGGGCAATGGTCTGAACGGCCTCGGCGAAGGTCAGCAGGCGAGGACCCGTCAATTCATACACTCGCCCCGTATGCTGGGGCTGCGTCAGAGCGGCTACGGCCACTTCGGCAATGTCCTCGGCATCGATGAAGGGTTCCCGAACGTCCGCTACGGGCAACACCACCTGGCCTTGCTGTATACCTTCCAGAAAAAAACTTTCACTAAAATTCTGATGAAACCAGCTCGCTCGTAACACGGTCCATTCCAGGCCAGCGTTCATGACGATTTGTTCGCACCGTTCAGCGGCTTCTTCTCCCCGGCCGGATAGAAGGACAAGGCGGCGAACCCCCTGCTGCACGGCCTTTTCTACAAACGAACGAATGATATCAAAGGCTTCGGGAATGGCCAGATCGGGCTGAAAGCTGATGTACACGGCTTCCACACCGTTGAGTACGGCGGGCCAGGTGGTAGCGTCATACCAGTTAAAGGCGGGTTGGTTGCGACGCGACCCGATTCGTACGGGAACGTTCTGAGCTTGAAGGCGTTCGACGATCCGGCGGCCGGTTTTGCCGGTTCCGCCCAGCACGAGAATAGGTTTACTAGTGTGCATGTTTACAACGTTTACGAATGAAAAACTTCCTCGGTGAGAAGCTGTTTCAAAAGTATCCGACTGAAAACCACGGCCCTAGAACAAAACCGACACTAGAAGGGCGAACTCGAAAAATTACCGAGAATCTGTCTGTTTTGCCGAAGATACGCCTGGGGTGAAAGACCCGCGAAGGTCTGGAAGGCCCGAATAAAATGGGACTGGTCGGCATACCCGCGATCAAAGGCAACGTCGGAAAGCTTCGTATAGCGATTGTGATTCAGTTGTTCCACTGAGCTTTGAAAGCGGTAAATACTGCTCCAGAGTTTAGGCGAAAGGCCAACGTAGTGTTTAAACCGACGCTCCAGACTTCGCTCGGAAAGCCCGGTCTGCTTTTGCAATTGCTTCATGGACAGATCGCCCTTTTGCTGATGGATTAATTGCAAAGCCTGATGGAGCGTAGGATCAGGAGTCGCGGATGTTTGTTGCGAATGTTGAACGAGGTATGCCGACAGAAGATCGATTTGGGCAGACACCGTTGCCTGATGCATGAGCTGCTCGGACAAATGCTGCGTTTGAGGAATGGACAGTTCCCCCAAACCCAGACAGCGGTCCGTTAGAGCTGAGGCATCCAGCTGAAAAAGGGTCTTCAACGCGTGGGGATAAAAGCAAAAGCCAATTACGCGAAAGCTACCGGGAAAATGCAACTGCGTGTACTGCGTAGCCGGTCCATAGAGGTACAAGGGGGGTAGGGGCTTCTCGTATTGATAGAATGAACCACTTTCGGATTGCTGAAAGATGAGGCCGGGACAGCCATCCGCCAGTACGCGGAACGTCGGCCCGGATATTTGCGATACGGGTGTTTCGAGGTACCAGATCGCCTGCACATACGCAGCCAGGGCGGGTGGGGGAGCAACAAATTGATAGGCCATACGAATGGAGAATAGAAGTACGCAAATCCGTAAGAAGGCAGAGAGTACTCCTTTCTTATAAAAAGGAGTACTCTCTGCAATCGTCGGGTGCCAGACTTAGTCGTCTGGCGTAATTCAGCGAGTTACCTAAAACCTGTGCGAGATACGGCTTAATCCTAATTCTCAAAAGCGAAGTCGGATGAACGGAACCTGAGGGCAAGCTATTAAGCTTTCAGTAAGCTTACTGGCATTCCGTAATACCTCAAATTTTTCAGCGTTAAAAAAAGCACTAAAAACAGGTTCAAAAACGGCGTTTCTAACGTCACTCAAAGGTCTGCGGATCATTATTTTATTAATCTCTTCACGTACACTTTACCCTCGCGTTGAATCTTGACCAGATACGTGCCCGAAGCTAAGGACCCAATCTGTACGGCGACCGGCTGCGTAGGGGAGCTTACAAAAGATTGTTCGGGTATGACAATCCGACCCTGTGTCGTGAGAACGCTAACGTGTACCGGAGTCGAGCAGTCTTCCTGGAATCGTAAATGCATCAGTTGCGGGGCCGGGTTCGGGTACAGGTCGATTTGAAGGACGTCCGGACAGGCCTGTTGCAGGGATATAATCGAACTGTAAGCGTAGGATTGATCCTCATCCAGAATTTTAAGGCGGAAATAATTGATTCCTTCGCTGGAAATCAAGGAGAGCATAGAGTAATTGTTCCGGGATTTTCCGGTGGGCAAAGCGAAAGTAAAGGGTACGAAATGCTTTCCGTCCGCACTCTGCTCGATGATGAATCGGTTGATGTTCCGTTCATCGGCCGTTTTCCAGCGAAACCGAATATTACAATTTTCATCGGCAGCCGAAAAATGAAGCAGGCGTAAAGGCAGGGGACCGTTGATCTGTTTTTGCAAAATGACGGAACTGAACGGTGACACGGTATATGTGCCCGTGTACGTCACACCCCGTACATCCGTATAGGTCTCGCCGCCTAAATTGACCGTTCGGCTAGTACTATCGGCGTTTACTTCAAAACGAACGTAATTGGTCGGATCATTTTCCGTTACTTCGAGTTCGCTGAAAACGATATTATCCAGCCAGATTTTGCTTTGTGGATCGTGTAAAGTAAGACTCAAGAAGGTATTGTCGTTGGTATAATTAGGACTCAATAGTAATTCGACTTCCGTACGTGTAGTCGACAACGTCACCGTTTTCAGTTTACAAACGCCAAAGTTTGAAGAGGCTGAGGATAAGAGAGCCACCTGTAACGCCGTCGTATCCCGACTGCCTTTGGCCGAAAATCTTAGCCGATAGTACTTGCCAAACGTAAGCGTACCGACATTAATGACGGCCCGGGATGACTTTGTTGTCGTGGTATCCGTCAGGTTTAGCCGTAACGATCCGCCATCTAACTGTCCCGTATTATCCCAGGCGGGAGCACTGGTACCACTGGTAGGTGTAAGCGTATAGGCCGTTGCTCCGGTCGTAAGTCCAGTGTTGAACTGGCTATTATTGCTGACCGTAATGCGGTTAGGCCCTTCGGATTGTACAACCACGGGCGACTGGTACGTCTGCCCATACACCCCATGAGGATCATACGATAGTTGCTGCCACTTACTGAGGATCAGGGCTTTCGAAACGCGTGGGGTAGTAGCCGTCGTGACGGTTTGAACAAAGGTGGGGTCTTTCTCAAAGGGTTGGCTGTAGTAGTTACTATCCAGCGTACCCACTAAAGGCAGATACACCGCACTGCCGGTTTGTACCAGTCCACCCTGTTGATTGAGTGACCGGGCGTAGAAAATATTACGTACCACCCGATGATTGCGGGAAGCGGGTTTGCTATCGGGGAAATAGCCGAAGCCGTACATGTTGTCGTAAAACGTATTGTTGCGTACGGTATGCCCTGACGTAGTAACGTTAAGCATCAGTCCGGCTCCCATCACCTGATAGACGGTATTGCCTTCCACCAGATTTCCCAAACTATTCCCATCCATATAAATGCCACAGGCGTAATTGGAATTGACGACGCGGGACGTAGTACCAAAGAGATTTGGATACGCCTGACGCACGACATTGCCAATCACCCGGTTGTTGCCGTACCCGTACGTAGCCGGAGCGAAGCCCTTGAACGTATAGATGCCGCCTATGTCGCACTTGACCCGGGCAAAGTTGGAAACCTGATTGTTATGAACCCGAAGATTAGTACCCTCAAACCGGATGCCGCAGTACCCCACGCTGTCGATGACATTGTGGGCGGCGGTGGCGTTTCGGCCTACTAGATTGATGGCGTTGTACTGATTGTTGTTCGGCTCACCCATACCCGCCCGCAGAGCCGTATTCAGGATGGTATTTCGGTTACAAACATAGTCGCGAGCAGTAATGAAAATGGCGTTGTTGTTAGTCTGGTTAAACGTATTATCGGCGACCAGTACCTGTACGGCCCGGTTAACCAACATCGCATTGTGATTATTATTAAACTGACAGGACTGAATGCGAATGTTTTGGGTAAGGCTACCCGCGGTACTATCGATCCGGATGCCATACTCATTGGCCTGGGTGAATGCCAGTTGCTGGATGCTCAGGTGACTTTTTCCACTGGCAAAGAACGTACTACTCACCACCGGAGCCTCCGTCTGTAATTGATTAGGGTCCGTGGTAGAGTAGAGATAAATCTTCTTAGCCGATTTATCGAAGTACCACTCGCCGGGCTGATCGAGTGTAGCCAGGTGATTCTGGAGAAAATAACCATAGCCCGCATTAATGGTATAATTTCCTACCCCCGGAGCCACAAAGGTGAGCGTACTGCCGGTGTGCGACTGAACTACGGGTTTGTTAAGCAAAAACAGATTCACCCGTACCACGGCGGTAGCTGCCGTCCAGTCTTGACCCGCCAGCGAGTTATCGTTCAATATAGTATTGCCACTGCCGGACTGGATACGTAGATAACCCTGATTAGTAGCATCAGCATTGGGGTAGCGACCGATCTGTTGGGACGTTCCATTGATGAAAAAATTATTCATGGCCGTAATCGGACCGGCGTAGTCCGCAACCCAGACGTTGCCTTGAAAAACGCTCCAGCCCGAAAGAGGCTGTGATCCGTTGATGATCGGTCGCGATCCCGTGCCGTAGGCTCCGTACGTAATGGAAGCGGTGGCCGTACCGGATTTTTGCGGTAAGAGTTCACCCCGGAATACGTCCCCCCGCCGGAACAAAATGCTGTCGCCGGGATTGAACGTGGCAGCCATGGTATTGACTTTCGCCAGGGTTTTCCAGGGACTTTGTTGACTTAGCCCCGTGTTACTGTCATCATTACCATCGGCGGAAACGTAGTAATTGACCTGAGCCTGGAGCAGCGTACTACTGACCAGCAGGAGTACCCATAAGAAGTAATGCTTTTTCATTGAAGAAGGGTTTAGAGTGGTACCGATAGTAGTAACTGAAAGCAGCAATAAGGCAATGACCATAAGCTGTGAGGCATATACTACTATCGTTTTATTTTATATTGGAATCGTTCAAATATTTGGTGAAGTAACGCATACCCGCTGAATGAGAACCTGTGGAGATGGTGCAGATGTACCGAGAAATGTTGCAACCTGTGTTTTGAGGAGCTTAGACTTTCAAAATACTGGGAGGTTAATAGAATAGAGGCCCGGTAATGAAGAGATCAGGATATCTTGGAGCGGTAAAAACGACCTCTGCAGAGAACGATACATTACTGTAGCCCTCTACTGCGAAGCACAAACGTGCGGCTAGTACTACGCCTTATCTTAGCAATCAGGTACTACGTCGTTTACAAAGCTTGAACTCGCCTTTGTTCAGAGTTAATTAATAATCGGATATACGTATACTGATAAGCGTCATGTTTTTTTGTTCGTACAGTGGAATATTAAACACGGAAAGGTGACAGGCAGTGAAACGTAAGCAGCGAAGAGACTCAAACAATCCATTCAACCACTACTCGGGTAAGCAGCGTTACAAGACGGAGGTCAGACGAGGAAATTGGAAAGGTAATTGGGCAAGAAACTGGAAAGCTCCTCTGACAGCCATTCCTAATACAAGCTTTTTTTATTATTTTGTGTAATTAATCGTTTGGAACATCGTGCATATCATTCAGAAGCTAATACTTTTTGGTCTACTCACTCTTTTCGTGGGATGTTCCTCTCAGGAGAAAGCAGAGAAATTTACTATTGGCTTTGCTCAGTGTACCAATGGGGATGACTGGCGAAAGGCGATGCTTGAAGGTATGGAAAAAGAGCTTAGCTTTCATCCGGAAGTAAAGCTACTCATGAAAGATGCCCGTGATAATAGTGAGCTTCAGGTGCAGCAAATTCGGGAATTACTGGCCGCTCACGTGGATCTACTGATCATTTCCCCTAATGAAGCTCAGCCCATTACACCCGTAGTAGAGGAAGTATTCAATCAAGGTATTCCGGTCATTATTGTGGATCGCCGAACTACGTCTAAACTATATACGGCTTACGTGGGGGGGGATAATCATCAGATTGGTCATACGGCTGGGTTGTACGTAGGAGAATTACTCCAGAAGAAGGGCCGGGTTTTGGAAGTTACGGGTACGCCCAGTGCTTCAGCCGCCAGTGATCGGCATCAGGCCTTCGCCGCTACTTTGAAAAACTACCCAAACATTGACTTGGTAGCGAGTATGAATGGCGATTGGGAACAGGCTTTTGTCACGCAACGCTTACCCGCTGTACTAAAAACGCACCCTAACGTTGATTTAATCTTTGCTCAGAATGATCGCATGGCGTTGGGCGTCTACCAGGTTTGTAAAGCGATGGGGCTGGACAAGCGTATCAAAATTGTGGGAGTAGACGGGCTATCGGGCCCTAAGGGTGGATTACAGTTTGTCGAAGACGGCTTGTTCAAAGCTACCATCTTATATCCTACAGGTGGAGAAGAAGCCATTCGAACGGCTCTCAAGGTGTTGCATCAAGAACCTTATGGGAAAGAAAACATCTTGGGTACCATGGTGATCGATTCGACGAATGTGCACATTTTAAAGCAGCAAACGGAAAAAATCATTGATCAGCGGCAGGACATCCAGCAGCAGCAACTTCGAATCGAACAGCAAAATCGGATCTATAGTAGTCAGCAAACGGTGCTGTATATCCTAGGGGCTTCTCTGCTCACGGCTGTGGTCTTTGCCGGTATTGCCTACACTTCGCTCCGCTCGAATCGCCGGATTACGCAGCAACTGAAGGCACAAAACGAAGAGATCTCCAATCAAAAAAATACGATTGCCGACCTTGCCGAGCAGGCCCGGCAGTCGACGGAAGCAAAACTGGGCTTTTTCACCAGTTTTTCCCACGAATTACGCACGCCGCTCACGCTGATTTTAAGTCCGGTACAGGAGTTACTTGCCGCCTCTGCTCCGGGAAGTTCCCAGCGGAAAGATCTGGAAGTCGTTCAGCGTAATGCCCATTGGCTGCTTAAACTAATCAACCAATTACTCGATTTTCGAAAAATTGAAGTAGGTAAGATGCCTATTCAGGTGGCAGAAAGGGATCTGGTGGCTTTTACTTGTAACTTAGTACAAGCGTTTGAGAAAACGGCTCGGCAGCGAGGCATTGATTTGCGTTTTCTACCATCAGAAGCCAGCATCATGGCCTGGTTTGATAGCAATTTGCTGGATAAGGTGATTGTAAACTTATTATCCAATGCTTTTAAATTTACGCCGGATCAGGGTAAAATCACGGTAATCCTTCAGGTAGATGCTCCCAAAGAAAGTATTCGATTGACCATTGAAGACAACGGGACTGGAATGACCGAGGAGCAGCAAACGCATGTATTCGAATGGTTTTATCAGGGTACTACCGCAGGAGCTGGGGGCTCGGGCATTGGACTGGCGTTAGCTAAAGAACTCATTCAACTCCACAATGGTACCATTAGCGTTCGCAGCCGAATTAATCAGGGAAGTACGTTTGAAATCAGTCTACCTACCACGAAACCCATACTCGGTGAAGGGAGCCTTTTGCCTAGCGTATTACCTGATCCGTTAGATTGGTTAACGGAAGCCTCCGCAGAAACCATAGCCGATAGCAACGCCGAGGCTGCTACGCTATTAGTGATCGAAGATAATACAGAGCTTTTGGCCTTTTTGAAACGAAAGCTAAAACCCTCATATCAAGTTAGTGAAGCATCCGATGGTACGGCCGGTTTGCAAATGGCCTTTGATACGCTGCCCGATGTGATCGTCTCAGACGTAACGTTACCCGGAATGCAGGGTATTCAAGTGGTCGAAACCCTTAAACGAGACTGGCGAACTTCCCATATTCCAATCATTCTTTTGACGGCCCGTACCGCTCAGGAGCATCAACTCGAAGGCGTGCAGTCGGGGGCTGACCTGTACCTGACCAAACCATTTGATCCGGCGTTTCTACTGGAAAGTATCAAAACGCTCTTAAGGAATCGACAACTGGTTCGGGAACATTTTCGGCGGGAGTTATCCATCGATACCGCTGTGCCTGTTGCACAAACCAGCGATCGAAAGTTTATTCAAGATCTGACGGCTTTGATTGAGAAAAATATGACAAGGTCTGACCTAAGCGTGGAAGAATTAGCCCGGGAAATGGGCCTTTCTCGCGTACAGCTCTATCGAAAGGTAAAGGCGTTGTTAGACTGTGGGGTAACGGATTTTATTCAAAATCTTCGCCTAACCCAGGCCCGGGAATTACTGGTCACTAAACCCATGAGCATTGCCGACGTAGCCTATCAGGTGGGCTTCTCATCACCTACGTATTTTTCAACGGCCTTTAAAGCAAAGTACAATATGTCGCCTTCAGAGTTTAAGAATTTGAACCAACGTAAGTAACGATGTAACCTGAGTGAAAGTGAGGTTACCTGAGTGAAAGATTTATTGATACAATTTAAGATTAAAAAAATGCAATTTACCTGATTTAAAGCTCTTTAAAACCGTCCCTTGGCTACGTAACAAAGTTTAACTTTTTTGATATTAAGTTTAATTATCATAGGGGATCATCTGGCCAGTTTTGATCAAAAATTCCTCTATGAAAAAAGTTTTTCTCTGGTCGATTGTCATTGCATTGGGAGGCTTTCTCTTTGGCTTTGATACCGCAGTGATCTCGGGTGCGGAGCGAGCCATTCAGGTACTCTGGAACCTGAATGTTTTTGAACACGGTCTAACCGTTTCCATTGCTCTGATCGGGACCGTCCTCGGAGCCTTACTGGGCGGTATCCCTTCGGATCGACTTGGCAGGCGTAAAACCCTGATTGGCGTAGCCGCTCTTTACCTGATTTCCTCGCTAGGAGCGGCGTTATCTCCGACCTGGATTCCCTTTTTATTCTTTCGTTTTCTGGGAGGTTTAGGCGTAGGGGCTTCCTCGGTTACGGCTCCGCTGTATATATCGGAAATTTCACCGGCCAAATCGCGAGGACGCATGGTGGCCCTATTTCAGACGAATGTCGTTTTTGGTATATTAATCGCTTACTTATCCAATTACGCCTTTGAAGGCATTGGCGAGCATGCCTGGCGTTGGATGCTTGGCGTACAGGCCGTACCTTCTTTGTTGTTCCTGCTTTTGTTACTGGGCGTTCCCGAAAGCCCTCGCTGGTTAATTAGCAAGTTGGGCAAGGTGAATGAAGCCCGTCAGATTTTACAAATCATTAATCCAGACGGCTATGAGCAAGATGTGCAGGCTATTCTGATCGGACAAGCCGTACAGGAGCATCAATCCGAAGGGCTCTGGGCTAAAACGAACCGTTTTCCGGTGATGCTAGCCCTGGTGTTTGCTTTCTTCAACCAAGTCTCGGGTATCAACGCGATCATCTACTACGCCCCCCGCATTTTTGAAATGGCCGGTTTTGAAAAGGGGTCTTCTTTGCTTTCGACGACGGGCATTGGGCTAGTGAACTTCTGCTTCACGCTACTGGCCATGAATTTCATCGATCGTTTTGGCCGCCGTACGCTCATGCTCATTGGTTCCTTCGGGGTGATTGGTACGCTAATCTTAGTAGCCCGAGCCTTTTACACGCAGCAGTTTGATGGCGTTCCCTATTACTTGTTTATCTACATCGCCTTTTTTGCTTTTTCGCAGGGAGCCGTTATTTGGGTCTTTATCTCTGAGATTTTCCCCAACAGTATTCGGGCAAAAGGGCAGGCTCTGGGAAGCTTCACCCACTGGTTCATGGCGGCATTGATTGCCTTTACCTTTCCCTACCTATCCGAAAAGCTAGGCGGCGGACACACCTTTTCCTTTTTTGCCGTCATGATGGTTCTGCAACTGCTGTTTGTCTGGCGAATCATGCCCGAAACGAAGGGAACCAGTCTGGAGCAGATGGATCGAACCTTAGTCATTCACTAATCGATACAGAGGAACAGCCCTTTATATCAGACAACACCTATCCATATGAACGCTAAACTTAGCATGGTCTGTTTCGGAGAAGTACTCTGGGACATATTACCTACCGGACGGCAGGCGGGCGGAGCTCCCTTTAATGTCGCCGTTCACGCTCATCAATTGGGCTTTAACGCTAAACTCATCAGTCGAGTCGGCGAAGATGAGCTGGGGCACGAATTACTGGCTTTCATGGAGAAAAAGGGTATCGAAACCTTGTCGGTTCAACGCGGCAAAACGCATTTGACGGGCGTGGTGAAAGCCAATGTTAGCAACCGAAGTGAAGTTACCTACCAAATTGTGCAACCCGTAGCTTGGGATTACATCAGTTACGATTCAACGGTATCGGCTTGGGTAAAAGAAGCGAACCTCTTCGTATACGGAAGTTTGGGAGCCCGCAGTGCCCGGAGTCGGGAAACCCTTTACCAATTACTCGAAGAAGCGAACTGCAAAGTATTTGACATCAACCTGCGTCCCCCGCATTACACGCGAGCGATCGTGGAGCATTTGATCGAAAAGGCTGACATCGTTAAAATGAACCACCATGAATTAGCCGAAGTGACCTCCTGGTATGAGTATCCAGGCGAACCCGAAACGGCCATGCGGCATTTAGCCGAACGGTACAACTTACGTACGGTGTGTGTGACGCGGGGTGAGAACGGAGCCTGCCTCTTACACAACGATCTCTTTTACGAAAATCAGGGCCTCTACGTGGAGGTACAGGATACTATCGGTAGCGGAGATTCCTTTCTGGCGGCCTTATTGTACCAGTTACAAGTCAACCCATCGACTCAGGCCGCCCTTGATTTTGCCTGTGCCACGGGCTCTTACGTAGCTACGCAGCACGGAGCTACGCCGACTCTTTCCCACACAACGGTTGAATCCTTTATGCAGATGGTATAATATAATCTTAACACTTTCTCTAAAACCTCTATGAAACACTTTTTATGGCTCGTACTGCTATTCAGTACGATGGGGGCTACTATGGCCCAAGACAAAATACCCGTTTCCGGGAAAATCACTTCAAGGACCGATGCTCAGCCAATTCCTGGGGTAACGGTTTTGGAAAAAGGAACCACCAATGGTACCACCACGAACGAAAAAGGCGAGTATATACTACGGGTTTCGCCGGGGGCAACCTTACTTTTTTCGTTCATAGGCATGGTTTCCCAGGAAGCCGCCCTGGGTAATTCCAGTGTCCTCGACATGATCCTTGAGGAAGATTTGAAAAAGCTGGATGAAGTCGTCGTCACGGGTTATAAAGCCGAACGCAAGGCCGATCTTACGGGTGCTGTTTCGGTGGTTAAACTGAGCGATATTAAAGATATTCCAACGGCGGACCCCATCAAAAATCTACAGGGACGCGTGGCAGGCATGCAGGTGACGACGAGTGGCTCGCCCGGAGCCACCGCGAGTGTCCGCATCAGGGGTCAGGGAACGCTCAACAATAATGATCCTTTGTACGTCATTGACGGGATTCCAACCAAGGAAGGGCTTCAATCGATCAATCAAAATGATATTGAGTCCATTCAGGTATTGAAAGATGCTTCGGCGGCTAGTATCTATGGGTCACGGGCGGGGAATGGCGTGATCATCGTTACCACCAAACGGGCCAAAGCCGGATTTAGTCGTATTGACTTTAGCTCCTTCTGGTCATTTCAACGGTATCAATCCAAACTTAAGGTACTCAATACGGAGCAGCGGGCCCGCGTATACTGGCAAGCGGCGGTCAATGATGGCGTTACGCCCTCCAGCCCCCTGTACCAATTTAGCTCGCATTTGGATGCTCAGGGAAAACCCGTCCTGGACGGCGTAAGCTATCCGGAGTTTATTGACGTCGCTCAGACGATGCGTCCGGCCAATACTCGCTGGTTTGACGAAATCTCCCAAACGGGATTGATGCAGTCGTATAACCTTAACTTCTCGAATGGTGGAGAAAAAGGGACGATGCTTTTTTCACTCAATTACCTGGATCATGACGGGATCATCAAGGAAACGAATCTGAACCGCCTGACGCTCCGACTCAATTCAGATTATAATTTCCTACAAGGTAAACTCAAGGTGGGTGAAAATCTGACTTTCGCGAAAACCAGACAAACCTTGCTGCCCGAGGGAGAGATCATGAACATGGCCTTGATCCAGCAATCCATCGTACCCGTTCGTACGCTCACGGGTGGTTGGGGTGGACCCGTAGCCAGTATGAGTGATCGACAGAACCCGGTACGCCTTATCGCCGATAACCAACAGAACAAGTCGTACGCGGGTCGCATTTTTGGCAATGTGTACGCAGATTTAGAAATCCTGCCCAAACTTCAGCTTCGCACCAGTATTGGCGTGGATTATACCCTTGGCAGTCAGCGAGTCCTGTACAAATCCTATACGTCAGGATTTTTATCCGATCCCATGAATCGGGCGACGAATTCAGAAAACTTTTATGGAAACTGGATTTGGCAGAATACGTTGACGTATAGTTTAGAGCGTAATAAACATCGGCTTGACTTTTTAGCGGGTACTGAACGCATTCGCTATAACAACCAGAGCTTCTGGGCCAGTCGCCAGGGCTTTGCCTTGCAAACGCCCGAATACATGTACCTGGATGCCGGCTCTGCGAATAAAGATAATGGCGGATCAGCTTTCGGTTACGGCCTTATGTCTTTCTTTGGCAAAGTAAATTACGCCCTGGCCGATCGCTATCTGGCTTCGGTAACCGTCCGGCGGGATGGCTCTTCCCGCTTCGGAAGCGACCAGCGGTACGGAACTTTTCCGGCGTTCTCGCTGGGATGGCGATTGAGCGAAGAGCATTTTATCAAGGACAAACTATCCGCCATTTCCGATTTGAAGTTACGCTTCGGCTGGGGAGTTACCGGAAATCAGGATTTTGCTAACAATGCCATTTATCGTTTGTACGAGTCTAATTACGGCATTGACCCAACCTGGGACTTTGACATCGGAACCGCTTACGATATAACGGGAGCAAATACGGGTAGCCTCCCTTCCGGGTACCGACTCATTCAACAGGGAAATGATAAACTGAAATGGGAGTCTACCACTCAAACCAATTACGGCATTGACTTCAGCTTATTCGAGTACAAGCTTACCGGGTCAGTCGATTATTTTGTGAAGAAAACCAAAGATATTCTCGTGAGTCCGCCTTACCTGGGCGTCGTGGGCGAAGGGGGGAACCAGTGGGTGAACGGAGCTTCCATGGAAAACTCCGGCATTGAGCTGCAACTCGGGTATCAGGGTAAAATAGCCAACAAAGTCAACTTTAACTTGTCGGGTAATATCTCTTCCTACCAAAATAAAGTGACCTACTTGCCAAGAGAAGTAGTGAACTCCTACGGCGGCAACGGTCGGGATGTCACCATTCTGGGAAGATCGATCAATTCCATCTATGGCTACGTTGCCGATGGAATTTTTCAAAATCAGGAACAGGTAGATTCCTACGCGACCCAGATCGGAAAGGGCGTAGGCCGCATTCGTTACAAAGACCTGAACGGGGATGGCGTCGTCGATGACAGAGATCGGACCTGGATTGGAAACAGTAGTCCAAAATTCATGTACGGACTCAACGCTGACTTTTCCTGGAAAGGCATCGATGTAGTACTTTTCTTCCAGGGTCTACAACGGGCGGACGTCTACAATGATAATAAGCTCCTGACGGACTTTGCTTCGCTGGCTTCGGGTGTAAACTGGGGGGAACGTACCTTGGATGCCTGGTCGCCGACCAATCCTACGTCGACCATTCCTGCCTTAACGCTGACGGATAAAAATAATGAGCAGAGAAGATCTTCCTATTTTGTCGAACAGGGTTCGTATCTGAAACTCCGAAACGTGCAGGTCGGCTTTACCATTCCCGCTACGCTTCTCAAGCGATACCGCATGCAGCAGGCCCGGCTGTACGTACAGGCTCAAAATGTATTGACGCTTCGGAAAAAGACGGGATCTTCCGCCTACACGGGCGTAGATCCGGAAACGCCCAATGCGACCTATCCCATCCCGGCGGTGTACACGCTGGGGCTTAATCTATCCTTTTAACCTCGCAATCCGTTATGAAACTAACACGCCTTTTACTGGCTACGCTCCTGATCGTAACCGGAAACAGCTGCCAGCAAGCCTTAGACGTTGCTCCCAACGCCGTAATTGATGGGGAAGCACTCAATACCTCGGAGAACATTGAAAAATTATGCACCGCCGCTTACGCCGCTATCGGGAATGACCACTATACTGCCCCCTTCACCTTGTGGCCCTACGGGAATCTGCGTTCAGGGGATGCCTATAAGGGTGGGGCGGGTACGGCCGACATCAGTGCCTTCCATTTTTACGAAACCTTTTCCTACATCCGGCCCGATTTAGGCGAGAGCGATGTGATCTGGTATCGCTTATACGTATCCATCTCCCGGGCGAATGATGCGTTGAGACGCCTCAATGCGATGAATGAGGAGGCTTTCCCGAACAAAAAAGTACGTCAGGCCGAAATGCGTTTTTTGAGAGGACATTCCTATTTTGATCTAAAAATCCTGTTCAAGAATATTCCCTACATTGATGAAAGTGTTCCGACTCAGGAGTACGGTAAAATTTCCAACGTTGCTTTATCCAATGAAGAAAGTTGGAGTAAGATTGCGGACGATTTCCGGTTTGGGACGGAACACTTACCCGTAACGCAACCCGAAAAAGGACGGGCCGATCAGATTGCCGCCAAAGCTTACCTGGCTAAAGTGCTACTCTATCAGGCCTATCAGCAGAATGCGAACCATAACGTAACGGGTATCAATCAAGCCAAGCTAACGGAAGTGGTAACGCTTACCGATGCCGTTATCACTTCCGGCCGATACGGGCTGTTTGATGATTTTAGCAAGAATTTCCTCTACGAGTACGATAACGGTACCGAATCGATTTTCGCCATCCAGCGTTCCAAGAATGATGGAACGCCCAAAGGTCGGCTGGACTGGAGTAGTGCCTTGAGTTATCCCATGAATACCGAGTACGGATGCTGCGGGTTTCATCAGCCCAGTCAAAATCTGGTCAATGCGTTTCAAACGGATTCGCAGGGCTTACCCCTCTTTGATACGTTCAATCAAAAAGACGTCAAGGAGCTGAGCGATTTTCAACAACATACGTTCGATCCGCGACTGGACCATACGGTAGCGATTCCGGGTCATCCGTATAAATACAAGCCCGACTTCATTTACCAGGCCAGTTGGGCACGGGCTCCGGACATCTACGGTTCTTATGCTTCGATGAAAGAAACGGTAGCGTACGACAGTCCGGGTTTTCAGAAAGTACCGCCGTTTATGGGCAGTGCCAAAAACAATATTCTCCTTAGATACGCCGATGTACTTTTGTGGAAAGCAGAAGCATTGATCGAACTCGGTCGGGAAAATGAAGCCTTGCCTCTCATTAATCAGATTCGGCAACGGGCGAAGCGAAGTACGGCTCTCCTGAAGGACAAATCCGGAAAGGATATTTCTTCTTACAAGTTGGAAACGTATCAGCCCGGTGTGAACTGTACCTGGAATCGGACGTTCGCTCGACAAGCTCTGCGTTGGGAGCGACGCCTAGAGTTTGCCATGGAAGGAAATCGATTCTTTGATCTGGTTCGGTGGGGTATCGCGGCTGAATACTTAAATACCTATTTCACCCAGGAAAAGACCAAGCGTGAATACCTGAAAGAAGCCCGTTTTACCAAAAACAGGGACGAATATTTGCCCATCCCTCTCAATCAAATTAATTACACGGCTAATTTATACCAGCAAAACCCGGGCTGGTAATTCTGGAGTCTTTGCCATTTTATCTTTACCCAACTACCGGGGTATGTACCCCTACTTACTATGAAAAGTTATCTAGTATCGGCCCTTGCTGCTGCATTGATCATAATGGATTTCAGCGGGCAGGCCCAGAGTCCTGCTCCCGCTACTTCCACTGAAAAGTACCGCCCGGCTTTTCACTTTACTCCCCGAAAAAACTGGATCAACGATCCCAATGGGCTGGTGTATTACGACGGCGAATATCACCTGTTTTATCAGTACAATCCCCAGGGTAATCGCTGGGGGCACATGAGCTGGGGACACGCCGTGAGTAAGGATTTACTGCACTGGAACGAATTGCCCGTGGCTTTGAACGAGTTTGCCAATCCAGACGGGAAAAGTGTAACCATGATCTTTTCGGGGAGTGCCGTCATCGACTACGGCAACACCAGTAAGCTCTGCCCGACGGGCACGAAAGATTGTATGGTCGCCATTTACACCTCGCACGTCGATGAGAAAGGCAAAGCTTTGGCCCAGCATCAAAGTTTAGCCTACAGTACCGACAAGGGCCGTACCTGGCAGCAGTACGCGAAGAATCCGGTACTGGAACTGAACACGAACGAGTTTCGGGACCCTAACGTATTCTGGTACGAGCCTCAGAAAAAATGGATCATGGCTGCGGTCAAACCGGATGAATACAGCGTGTTGTTTTTTGAATCGAAAGACCTGAAATCCTGGAAACAGATGAGTCGGTTTGGCAAACAGGGGGATCAAAGCAAAATCTGGGAATGCCCTTCATTGATTCAGGTCCCTATTCTCAATGAGCCGGGTAAAAGCCGCTGGGTATTATTTATCTCTTCGGGACATCGCCAGGAAGGCTACGTGGGCATGCAGTACTTTGTCGGCGATTTTGATGGTACGAACTTTAAACTCGATCAAGAAAACCCCAAGCCTGCGTCCGCCGAATGGGGCAATGTGGTTGATTACGGAAAGGATTACTACGCGGCTATTCCCTACAATAATTTACCAGCTTCGCAAAAACGACCCGTCATGATGGGTTGGATTAATAATTGGGAATACGCCAATGATTTGCCGACTGAACCTTTCAAGGGAGCCATGTCTCTTCCCCGGGAAATCGCTTTGAAGCGTACCCCCGAAGGACTTACTCTGATCCAGCAGCCTAAAATCTCTGGCTTACGAAATCAAGTACGCTTTCAGCAGAAGTCACTTTCTCTGAATAATACCAGTCAGGTGGTATCAGAAGTGACGAGTTCGCCCTTTGAACTGGAAGTAACGCTGGTACCCGGTCAAGCCGAGTCTCAGGGCATCCGCCTTTACAAAGACGGTTCGGAAGAGACCGTACTATTCTATCAAAATGGGAAAATTCAGCTTGACCGCCGCAAATCAGGAAATGTAAGTTTCCACCAGCGGTTTCCCAGCGTAGAAGAAGCTCCGGGAACGCTTCAAAACGGAGCGATAAAACTACGCCTCATTGCCGATGCTTCGGTGCTGGAAGTGTACGTCAATGATGGAGAAGCGGTATTGACGGATTTGGTTTTTCCCGAAAAGACCACTGGACAGATGGAGTTGTTTACGAAAGGCGGCACGGGTGAATTCAAAGATTTAAAAATCTCGTCCCTTACGGCCAAGTAGTACGAACAAAAAACGGGTTGACTAACGAAAATCTTAGCAGTCAACCCGTTCTCTGTACTTGAAACGTATCGTCGTAACATTATTATTTTCAGGAATTGAGAATCATCTTACGTCCGGGAAGCAATCAAGCCTTCCTGTACTAAAGCCTCCCAAAAATCGTCTGGAATTGTTTTCGTTGCCATCTCAATATTAGGCTTCACTTTACTGGGTTTGGTAGTACTTAACGCTACGCTATGCACGCCCGGAACGGTAAAACCGAAGTTAAAACACGCCTCGGCGGGCTTGATACCAAACTGTTCACACACCGCCCAGAATTTTTCTCGCCATTCCAGCAGCTTTTTACCTTCTTCAGTAGTTTGATCGACCAGACGATAGTTGTAATAGTCACTACCAATGAGAAAACCACCGTTGAACACGGCTGAGTTAATGACCACGACTCCTTTTTGATGCAGCTGTTGGATAAATTCAATGAGTGCAGTTGGGTGATCATGCAGCGTAAGGCTATTGGCAATCATAACCCAGTCCAGCTGTACATCCTTCGAGAGTCGTTCGATTAACTTCCATTTTTTTTCTCCTACGCCCACACCGAGTACTTGGCCGGATGCTTTCAACTCGGAAAGAGCTCGATACGCGTCTAAGACGTCCTGATATAGAGCCTCTTCCTCTTCGCGACTCGTGGCTCTGGCTAAGTACTCGTCGGGATCGTGTACCGAGGCCAATTGGGAGCTATACCGACCCAGTAATTCATTTCCTTGGTGAAAACATTCCAGAATACCTTCGTAACTAATTCGCTGGATCGCATCATTTTTAAGATCCTTCCAAACGCCGGGCTCAAAGGTAGGTTCATCCGTAGTAAGCGGCACCTGATACCAGCCTAGCTTATTACTAATGAGAACGTCTTTGGGGTCTACTTTTAATTCTTCTAGGCATTTTCCCAACGATTCCAGGGCTAAGCCTGCACCGTACTTGCCGGCGGTATCAAAAACGGCCTTCCCGGGTGAGTTTTCAACGCAAGCTTGGACAATACTACGTTTGGTTTCAAAAGGAGTGGCTTCGTATATATTACCGAGGCAGCTGGTTCCGAAAATGACGGGGGGAAGATCGATACCTGTTGAAGAAAGGGCTTGCATGAAAATTCGT
>NZ_JBMDWJ010000288.1:0-8790 GCF_048595215.1 Siphonobacter sp. | reverse complement strand
CACCAGGAACGCTGGAAGAATCCAAAATCACGGTTGAAAACAAAAATGATGAATTAATTATTCGTCAGAAGTGGGAAAAAGAGGTCTTCCAGAAAGGCGATTGCCGGGCCAGTAACATTCGACTGGAACTGGGATACAAGGAAGTTGAATCCATTTATTCGGGCGTCGGAGCCGAAATTACGGTCATCGATCCCATTCAAACGCGGGATCTGGATTTACAGGCAGCCACGGGCAGCCAGATCCGACTCGAAGCTGATGTGCGTAACCTGAAGGCTAAAGCAGTTCAGGGAGCGGTATTGGATTTGTCAGGCACCGCCTCCGAACAACAGGTGACGGTGAACACGGGCGGTGAAGTACACGCCTTCAACCTGACGAGCGAAGATGCCTTTGTCAAAGCCAATACGGGCGGGGTAGCTCGCATCACTACAACCAAACGTCTGGATGCCAACGCCGGTACCGGCGGAGCGGTGCGGTACAAAGGCAGTCCGGCCAAGAAAAACATCAATTCCAGCTTGGGTGGCGAAGTAAAGGCGGAGTAACTCCTTACAGGTAGGGAAATACAAAAACGGCGAGCTGAATCCAGCTCGCCGTTTTTACTTAAGGCTTAACGGGAAGGCAAGGGAATGACGGGTAAACTTTCGTTTCCATGCTCACTAACCGCCTGGACGGCAAAGAAATACGAATCTCTGGAGTAGGGGAGTGTGATTGACGTTTCGGTTGTGTACAGTTTTTTTTGCCAGAACGGCTGATACGTTTCCCGAATCAATACGTAGTATCCTTTCACTTTTCCGGCTTTAGGAGCCTTCCAGTTGAGTTTGGCATAACTAGCCGAGCCGCGTACCTCAATCTGGACGTCCTGGGGCATCTGCGGGGCTTTCGCCAGGTTGGCCAGTGTTGCCAGGTTTACGGCAGCATTTTTACGGAGGTATTCAAAATCCATGAACTTTTGCAGATCACCGTACTCTTTGCCGTTTTCGGTATGAATGTCGTGGTGCTGGTGATCAAAGTTTTCGTTCATTTCCGTAATCCGAACGGCTGCGAAGCCTTTGTTCACAAAAGGAGTATGGTCACCGCCACGTTGGAAACGGTCATTCCGGAAAATCAGTACGACTTCCAGATTTTCCACGTAGCGTTCACCCACTTCTTTCATGTACCGGGCCAATTGCCGGGTCTTTCCATCGCTTTCAGCTCCAATTGCCCGGATTTTAGCCGCCTGTTCGGCCGTCTGGTACGCGGGCAACCCTTCACTGAAGACGCGTAGACGCGTATTGTCAATCGTGCCAATATCACTGCCCGCGGAAGAACCCATCGTATCATTGTTGAGAATGGCTTCCAGATGCATCTTTTTGTCCACGGCTTGCTGGGCGTAGTATTCGGCTCCGAGCAGGCTTTGTTCTTCGCCACTGACAATCAGAAAAACGATTGTAGCCGGGAATTTGGCGGCGGACAGGATACGGGCCAGTTCCAGAGCCGTTGCCACACCTGAACCGTCGTCGTTGGCTCCCGGGGAGTCAATATCGCGATTCATAATGTCCAGAGCCCGAGAGTCAATGTGAGCCGAAATGACAAACACCCGGTCATCCTTCGGATCAGAGCCTTTCAGGGTAGCCACAACGTTAGCAATCTCATGCTCTTTATCCACCCGACGTCCATCGGGTTTGAGCGTCCAGCTTTGTAACTGTGCCGTTAGGCGACCGCCAGAGTTTTTGGCGTAGGACTGAAATTTAGCAAGTGTCCAGCGGCGGGCAGCTCCGATCCCCCGTTGCGGATCACTAACCGAACTTAAGGTATGGCGGCTGCCAAAGGAAACAAGTTTTTCAACGGTTGCCCGCATAGAATCGGCGGAGACGGCTTTGACGTAACGATCAATTTCGGGATCCCGATTCAGGATCTGTTGGGAAGAGCCGACCAAAGGCACTGCCAGAAAGGCCGTAGCTAGTAAGCGTTTAAACATACAGGGTCTGGTGTTTGCGAATGAATGGAGCAAGATAACCATTCAGTGCGGAGGTAAAAGCAAGAATAGATGCGAGCCGACTTTTAGGGTTACAAAGCCGAAAGAAAAGCTACCAATGGGCTGAAAACAAAATAAGGCCGAGCGAAACGCTCAACCTTATCCCACTTAACCTCTAAACCTATTTTACTATGAAAAAACGCTAACCTCTCTTGGAAAATGGATTAAACACAACCCTTGCCTCTATCTTGACTGGTGTTTAATACGGGAACCCTACAATCTTTATGTATCGTTCCAAAAAATGCGTTCCAATCAGCGACCCAAAATACAAACTTATTTTCAGCTGTGGAACTAGAAGCCCTAGATTTGATTTTCATCGAACTACTCTGATGCAAAGTTACAAATCATTTTGGTTACTTCCTGGTATTTTACAATTTGTTTGTCGTCGTTTGACATTACAAATGTAGATACACTAAATTAAAAGTCCAAACTTAGGAAAATACAATTTCAAAATTTTATTCGGAATAATATCCTATTTTGACCCCAACTGGACGAAAAAAAAGATATATAAATGCCTTTAGCTAGAATTTTATATGGTTAAATATCCAATAAAGTTCCTGAAAATATTACTTCAATATTTTGTAAAATTCTTTATTTAGTACAATCATTCGTTAAAATTATTCATCGTCTTGTCAATCCCTAAAGTGCAAAAACTCAGTAAAATGTCGATAGAACGGTCCAGCCGTTCGGGCAAAAGCTCGATTTCGCTCTTGGGAAACTCCCCAAGTACATGATCCACCTGACGTCCTTTCGGAAAATCACCGCTTACGCCAAAACGAAGACGAGCGTACTGATCATTGCCCAAAACCTCCTGAATATTTCGTAAACCGTTGTGCCCACCGTGCGATCCTTTGCTCCGGAGGCGTAGCTTTCCGAAAGGTAGGGCAATGTCGTCGGTAATCGTCAACATATTCTCCACGGGTATTTTCAGTTCTTTCAGCCAGTAGTTAATCGCCTTACCGCTCAGGTTCATGTACGTGGTGGGCTTGATCAGGTAAATGGTGCGGCCTTTGTATTTCAGTTCGACCCCGTACGCCAGTCGGCCCAGGTCGAATTTGAGATTTTCCTGAGCCGCTAGCCGGTCCAGTACCATAAAACCGACGTTATGTCGGGTCATTGCATATTCCGGGCCAATGTTTCCTAAGCCCGCTACCAGATACTTCATAGGAGATGATGAATTGATACGGATAAATTTCTTCGGTCATTGTACAGAAGATCAAGCCATCCGCAATTATTTCGCATTCGAAAAGCGAATTTCGCCCCTTCGGATTCCTAAATCCTAATTTCGTTTGCCTAATTTTGCCCGCATATGCAGCGACGATTGCTTCTTTCCAGTCCCTTGTTGGAGATCACCATCAGTCGGTTATGCCAACAACTTATTGAGAATCACCAGCTCTTTGCCGATTCAGTGATCCTGGGTTTGCAACCGCGAGGTATTCATCTGGCTCAACGAATTCATCAGGAACTTCAGCAAACCACCGGTAGTACCATTCCGTTTGGCTGGCTGGATGCGACTTTTCACCGCGACGACTTTCGCCGTCGGGAATCGATTGTACGGGCCAATCAGACTAAAATCCCCTTTACGGTCGAAGGCAAACGGGTCATTCTCGTCGACGACGTGATCGCTACGGGCCGCATGGTACGAGCTGCTCTCGATGCCATGACCTTTTTTGGTCGTCCGGAAAAAGTAGAACTGGCGGTACTCATTGATCGCAGTTATAACCGGGATATTCCCATTGCTCCGGATTACGTAGGTTTAAAAGTCAATACGCTCGATACGCAGCGGGTCATCGTGGAATGGAAAGAACAGGGCCACGAAAAAGACGGTATTTGGCTCAGTGATTAGTTTTTTGTTCCCCCTCCGGAAACGTTGAGGGGGCTTTTTTTGAATGTACATCCCGTTTTCGTTCTTCATCGAAAACTTAATTTTATACTGCCGTGCTAAGTACGAGACATTTACTAGGCATCAAAGATCTCACGGAAGCCGATATTCAGCTCATTTTCCAGACTGCCGACGAGTTTAAGGAAGTGCTCAACCGTCCGATCAAAAAAGTACCTTCACTGCGGGACGTAACGATTGCCAACGTCTTCTTTGAAAATTCCACCCGTACGCGTCTGTCGTTTGAGCTGGCCGAAAAACGCCTTTCGGCTGACGTGGTCAATTTTTCCTCGTCGAGTAGTTCAGTTAAGAAAGGAGAGACGCTACTGGATACGGTCAATAACATTCTGGCCATGAAGGTAGACTTAATCGTCATGCGGCACAGTTCGCCCGGGGCTCCGCATTATCTATCCAGCCGCATTCCGGCCAGCGTGGTAAATGCCGGTGACGGTACGCACGAGCACCCGACGCAGGCCTTGCTGGATGCCTTTTCCATTCGTGAAAAACTCGGCGACGTAGCGGGCAAGAAGGTGGCTATTATTGGTGATATTCTGCATTCGCGGGTAGCCTTATCCAATATTTTCTGTCTGAAGAAGCTGGGAGCAGAAGTAATGGTGTGTGGACCGAGTACGCTCATTCCGCGATACATTCGGGATCTGGGCGTGATTGTCTCGCACGATGTCCGGCAGGCCTTGCAATGGTGTGACGTGGCCAACGTACTGCGTATTCAGCTCGAACGCCTGCAGGTGAAGTATTTTCCGAGTCTACGGGAGTATTCGCTATATTACGGTATTAACAAAGCTATGCTCAACGAATTAGATAAGCCGATCGTACTGATGCACCCCGGACCGATCAATCGGGGCGTAGAATTAAGCTCGGATGCGGCTGATTCCAGCGAGCACTCGATTATTCTCAATCAGGTAGAAAATGGGGTAGCGACCCGGATGGCGGTACTGTATCTGTTAGCGGCTCAGCAGTAGAGTTTTCCGTTTTCCGTTTTGGTGGTAAAATTCGATAAAGGTAGCGGGGCGGGTTGTCCGTAGTATTCACCACGGACTTTTTAGTTAGTAGGCTGTGACTACCCGGCTGGCTGTACCCCGCATTGCATACGGGGCTATTGAGATTGAACCCTTTCAGGGTTATAATGCCTAGGATGTGCTGTACTTGTGCAGGTTTCCAAACCCCGCCCCGCTCACCCCGATTTTTAATCGGGTTAGCCTGGTTTCGCATCTCTGACGCGATTTAAGTAATATCAAAAAAGATACACACCAGATTATCCGTAGTAACAGTAACATTCATTATAAACCTTCTGAGAACGGAGTAATTGTCCTGTTCTCACGACGAAGTTAATAGCTGGCACGCGAGAGTAAGCCCAGTTGGTATGAACTATCGAAATGTTACAGCAATAAAAAACCACCGTGCTGATCTGTTCCTGAGACAGACAACACGGTGGTTTTTGTATCAATAACTTTATGTTCCTAGCCAATCAGTCGCTTCAGACTAGCCAGGATGACTACAATACCGACCAAAATCATCATGGCTTTAATCGGAAGCTTACTGGCTAAACGGGCTGCAATGGGAGCGGCAATCACGCCTCCCAGAATAAGCCCCAGAATCACCTGCCATTGCGATAAACCAATGACCAGAAAGAAGGTCAGGGACGACGCGAAAGAAATGAAAAATTCAGCGAGATTCACCGAGCCGACCGTATAGCGGGGGTGACGTCCCGAGGCAATCAGCGTTGAAGAGACAATGGGCCCCCAGCCGCCGCCGCCAATCGAGTCCATGAAGCCGCCAAACCAGGCCAGCGGTCCAATTAACTTGATCGGATTCTTCTTCTGCCGCTTGATGAGGGCTTTTCGAATGATTACGATACCCAGAATCAGGGTATACGTCGATACTGCTGGTTTTACGTACGTCATGTATTCTTCCAGTACGGAAGAAAGCAAGTAAGCACCCAGGACGGCTCCAATAACGCCAGGAATCAAGATCACTTTGAAGAGTTTGGCGTTCACGTTGCCATATCTCAAGTGCATGTAGCCCGATACGCCACTCGTAAAAATTTCGGAGGTGTGTACACTCATGGAAATGACGGCGGGAGAAACCCCTACGCCCGCCAGAAAAGTCGCCGCTGAAACGCCGTAAGCCATGCCCAGGGCTCCATCTACCATTTGAGCCAAGAAGCCACCCAGTACATACCAGAGAATGTCAACCGTAATGGAATTAAAAGCCGTAGTAATATTTTCGACGGTAAGAAACTTAAAGATCAGGTGCCCTACAATCATCAAGGCTAACGCATTCACGATGTGAATGAAAATCTCGGCGGGTTTGCGTTCCCGTTTCCACAACGTAATGATCGCCTCTTCGAAGGGATTTTTGCTGCTCTTTTTGACGGAACGAGCGGGTATGACTTCGGAGGGCTTAAGTACTTCAGACGTTGACTCCATGTAGTGTAGTTTGCCTACAAAAATAGTAGACTATCTTTTACTCCACCAAATTAGTAGAATATTAAATTCCGTATTTCTTCGTGATACATAAGTAAGGGTCTGTAAATCAATCACTAATAAAAAAAGGCTCCGAAGAGCCTTGAGGTTAGGTAGGAGGAAAATACTTATTTCTGCTTGACGTACACCAACTTTTCCGGAGCCTGAATGCCGTCGCGGTCGAACTGGCGTTTGAGGTTTTCGTGCATATAATAGTACGTATTCCAGTAATCGGCTGGCGTGGTCCACACCCGTACATCGTAGCTCGTCGTATCGGGGGTGAGTTTGGTAACCAGTACATCATGACCACGATCTTTGAGTGCATACGGACAGGTCGCAATCACACCTTGAATGGCTGCTTTGGTCATGTCCAGATCATTCTGACTTCCTACGCCGTACACCATATCTACGCGAATGACACCCTTGCCCGAAATGTTCGTGACGGGGCTGGTGGATAAGGAGCCGTTGGGCAGAATGATGGTTTTATTATCCGGCGTTACCAAAATGGTGTTGAAAATCTGAATGGCCTCTACCACACCGATGAAGCTCTGAGCTTCGATTAAATCACCGACCCGGAATGGTTTGAAGATGAGGATGAGTACACCCCCCGCAAAGTTGGCCAGACTCCCCTGCAAAGCCAGGCCTATGGCTAAACCAGCGGCTCCGAGAATTGCGACGAAGGAGGTCGTTTCGATACCCAGCAATCCCGCACAGCTTAAAAAGAGCATTACATTAAACAGAACACTGAGCAAGGAGAGTAAGAAGGGTTGAACGTCGCGATCAATACGACTCTGATTCATGCGAGCGGACAGAAATTGCGTAAGCTTACCAATGACCAGCCGTCCGACGATAAAAACGACTAAGGCCAGAAGAATTTTGCCGCCGTATTGATAAACATTTAACAGAATGAGATCTTTTAGGTTAGTAAAATCCATACACGTGGGTAAATAAGGTGAAAGATGAGGGAGGATTAAATGGTAATACAGGGGCAATAAACTAAAAAATACGTATATGATACTAGGTATTAATAATTATTATTTTAGAACAAGGTATCTTTATGTAATACAGAAAAATACTTAGGGGATTTAATTTCCATGTAATCAATTCATCAGTAGCCAATCAGAAGCCGAAAAAGTTAATTTTTATTAATCTATTAAATTAATAGGATAAATAGATTTAATTTGCGTCTACCAATAACCTTACAGCCATGAATCAATCGATATTACGTATTCAAGTAATTGGAAATGCCAGTCAAAAACTCGTCTTCAACGTACTGAATGCCATCAATCGACGCAAGGGAAACCGCGTACGACAGATGGATTTTGACTATCGCGACAAATTCCAGCGAGGCTTTCTTAATGTTGAGTTGCGAGAACCGGAGCACGTGCTCATTCGTCGGATTTCGGCGGTAGAAGGAGTGGTTCGGGTGAATTCCGTGGCGGCTTTATAAATTCCTACGTTTAATCCTTTGCTTCCCTATGAAAGGTATGGAGATCAACATTCTTGCCTTTGCCATTCCCCTGTTTGTCTTTTTCATTGGACTTGAGTACTACCTTTCCCTGCGAATGGAACGGAAGGTGCACCATTTTGCCGACTCCGTAACCAACATGGGCGTTGGGATTGCCGAACGGCTGTCTGACCTGTACGTGAGTAGCCTGTTCTTCTACGTGTTTGATTTTATCCAGCGAAACTTTGGTCTGTTTACGATTAAGGAAAACGCCTGGACCTTCATTCTGCTCTTTTTGGCGACGGACTTTCTCTGGTACTGGTACCACCGATTTGCCCACGAAATCAATTTGTTTTGGGGCGTTCACGTCGTACACCACCAGAGTGATGAATTTAACTATACCGTAGCCGCTCGGATTACGGTGTTTCAGGCGTTGGTACGAGGGGCGTTCTGGTGCGTATTGCCGCTGTTGGGTTTCTCCGCCGAGATGATTACCGCCTTGCTGCTGATTCACGGAGCGTACCCGTTTTTCACGCATACGCGACTGGTGGGCAAACTGGGCTGGCTGGAGTACGTCTTCGTGACCCCTTCGCACCACCGGGTTCATCACGCCAGTAATGAGCTATACCTCGATAAAAACTACGGGGACGTACTGATCATTTGGGATAAGCTTTTCGGTACGTTTATCGAAGAAACTGAAGAACCCGTGTATGGGCTAACGAAACCTTTGAAAAGCTATAGTTTCCTTTGGCAGCATTTTCATTTTTTGCTGGAAATTGCCCTTTCGGTGAAAAAAACGCCGGGCTTTATCCCGAAACTCAAGGTCATTTTTGGTCGTCCCGCCAATTTTGATCCACATGTGCGGGCTGAGCTGGAAGCCATTTTCATTGCCCAACATCCTGAAGTTGTGGTAAGTCACCGGATGCGGAGCTACATTCTTGGGCAACTGGTTGTCGTATCCCTGCTGCTG
>NZ_JBMDWJ010000287.1:0-22864 GCF_048595215.1 Siphonobacter sp. | reverse complement strand
ATCACCGAACTTGATCCCATTCGACTGAAGAAAACTGACGAGTTCGTTCTTAGGGAAATTCTTAGTCCCGTTGAAGGCCATGTGCTCGGTAAAGTGAGCCAGTCCGTTTTCGGGATCCTCTTCCTGAATGGCTCCTACTTTCACGGCCAGCATGAGGTGAGCCCGGTTCTTGGGTTCAGCGTTTTTACGAATGTAGTAGGTCAACCCGTTGGGCAGTTTGCCCACTTTGGTTTGGGGGTCGAAGGGAATGGGCTGGTTGAGTTGCTGAGCTAACACATTAGCCGCCAGCAACACCATTCCGAGTAATAGGGTTGGACGCACTCGCATGGGTAATTGGTTTAGGTTGTTTAAGTTTCTGCAATAAACGAAACTTTTAGGTAACTAGTTAGAGAGCCTGCGTGAATGGTTGTATCGCCGGATTATTCGTTGAGAAAAGTGGCCATTTTTTCGAAAGATTTCTGTAGTCCGACAAGCATTTGTTTCTCCTGCGGAATATACCGTAGCTGTCTGAAAGCCAATTGATAATACGACAAAGCTTTAAGGGCTTCAGTATCATCGTAGAATAAATTTCGCCACGCTACTGGGGTTACACTGAACCGCTGTACTCCCATGGCTCCCTGATAAAAACGGACGGGTAAATTCAAAAAACGGGGTTCGAAATAGCCCTGTTCGCGTTTCACGACAACATCGAAATAATGGGCGGCGTATTGCAGATGACTGGCCACCTTAGCTTTTAATTCAGCCTCGGCCAGTCGATGCGTTGATTTAAACCGCCATTTGTTCTGATTAGGATGAAGCAGATCGTGTTCGGGATGGGAAAATACCGTACTGAATTTGAATAACCGCACAGAATCGGTACCGGGCAGGCGGGCCGACCAGGAGCTGGGGAAAACCGTATATACACTTAATTGCAGAGCGGGCAGAGCCAGAGCCTGCCGGTTCACGTAAATCGTCTGAGCATCCGCCGACAGCTCCCAATCCATTAACTGGTAATTGCCCCTTCGCGTATAGCAGGCCAGTCGGCCTTCGGGGTAAAACCGAAGGTACGATTCCCTGGGTAAGACACTGGTTGAGTCTGAAGGAATTCCCGTGGGGCTTTCGACGTCTACGTCACGCGTCATCCAGCCTTTATTGAATTGATCTTCTGGACGTTGGCAGGCCCCTATAAGCAAGCTCAACATCCCACATAAAAAGATTTTTTTAAAACTCCCCAGCATAGGTTACGTCAAAATCAAAACCAAATCAAAACTAAAAACCGTACTTTCAGTTACTTATCCGAAGCAATTACGCGAAAGTTTTTTCTTCGGACGCACCTGAATGCGTATTAGAAAAGTATTTTCGCATTGCAATCTATCTTTGTACAAGAATTACGCGTTGTTTTCGTATTTAGAAGGACTTAGCATCAACCATTTTTGATTTTCCGTACGCATGCTGTTACAGACACTTAACATGACCGCCGACTCGACGGCTGCACCTGCTGCTGCCGGAGCCGAAAAATCCATCAGCCTTATTGATTTGCTGGCCGCCGGTGGCTGGATTATGATCCCCATCGCCGTCCTGCTGTTTGTAACGATCTATCTGTTCGTTGAACGCTGGATGTATCTCAAAAAAGCAACCGCTCTGGGAGCATCCTTCGAGGCCAGTTTCTGGGGATTAGTACAATCCGGTAATTTGAATGCGGCCCGTCAGCTCTGCCGGAACGACCAGTCGGCCGTATCCCGCGTACTGGAAAAAGGACTCACCCGCATCGGAACGCCCATTCCCCAAATCGAACAGGCCATGGGCAACACAGCCCAGCTGGAACTTTCGTACATGGAAAAAAACCTGGGCTTACTGGGCACCGTAGCGGCCGTCGCTCCGATGTTCGGCTTTTTGGGTACCGTAGCCGGGATGATTCGGGCCTTCCACGACATTTCCGTTTCCAATAACCTGAGCATTGGTACGATCTCAGGCGGGATCTACGAAAAAATGATCACGTCTGCTTCGGGTCTTGCCGTTGGGATTCTGGCGTACATCCTTCTGACCATCCTGAATGGCATGGTGGATCGGGCCGTCGCTCGCCTGCAGGCCGCGACCAACCAGTTCCTGGACGTACTCTACCAACCTGTATCAGCTTAGGTAGTTGCCCGTTTTCAGTTGTCGGTTTTCAGTTTAAGGCTGAGAACGGATTTAGTCATTAGAACTAATTGAAAACTGAAAACCGCACACTGTAAACTTGTTTTCATGAAAATACAACGTCGGAATCGGCATCGTGGTCATATTGAGGCTGCTTCGCTGTCGGATATTCTTTTCTTCTTACTGATTTTCTTTTTGATGATTGCGACGCTGGCTAGTCCATCGGCTATGCAGATGCTGTTGCCGCAATCGTCAACGGCTCCGTCAACGCCTTCGCAGGTAATTAACCTGTCGGTGATGCCCAATCAACAGTATAATGTGGAAGGGCAAATCGTAGGAGCTGCCGAACTGGAAAGTGCGTTAGCCAGTAGAGCCGAAGGGCAGGAAAGTCCCGTAGTACTGGTGCGGATCGAGAAAACCAGTTCCGTACAGGATCTGGTAGACGTCGCGGACGTAACGGCGAAGGTAGGAGCCAAACTCGTACTGGCGACTTCCGCAAAACCTACGGCGACTAGTTCGAAGTAAGAAAAGTACAGATATACTAACCTCCCGGAAGCTTTAATGCCTTCGGGAGGTTTTGTTTTTAAGGCTAGTAAGATCTCTAATTATAAAAGGCATGAATGGGGTTACCTTCATTCCTCGTCTTTAATTGAATAGGCTAACCCCGGAGGGATTCAATATCCATAGATAGCCCTACATGCCATGCAGGGTAAACTCACCCCTCTCCTACTGATGTAAGCTTCTCCTAGTGCAGGTTTCTGAACCTATTTCCTATCTACCTTCATCAGTTAAACTAGTGGGGAAAGCAGGGCCGTTGGAAACTGCCGGATGGTGGGTGCAGGTTTAGAAACCTGCACCAGTTAGGTAGCTCCGTATGTCCTACTGGATACACGTCCATGGACTTCCAGCTCTTCGCCATTCAATGGAGCTCCCGAAGCTGATCTATCTTTAATTAGCAATTTTTCTGGATTTTACAGATACTCGGCAGGCGTCATTTAATGGAAGCTTTATTTTGAATCGTATGGCTTTTCGTCTGGAAAATATTAGTTTAAGACTCATTCCTACGCTTCTGCCAAAGAAAATTTCCCTACCTTCCGAAACGTTTCCATTCCTGAAAACTGGAATTTCCGGGACGAAACCCTAACTTGCGGCCCTGGAAACTCGAACACTTGTATTCCGTACACATGCCTTACCAGAAAAAAACCAAAATTGTTGCCACCGTTGGTCCGGCTTCCCAATCCAAAGAAATGTTGCTGAAGCTCGCCCAGTCTGGTGCGAACATCTTTCGGCTTAACTTTTCCCACGGAACGCACGCTGACCATCTGAGTCGCATTCAGGCTATTCGCGAAATTAACGCCGAACATGGCTTAAACCTTACCATCCTTCAGGATTTACAGGGACCTAAGATTCGTACCCAACTCGTAGAAAATAACGGCGTTGAACTCGTCGCAGGAAACCCACTGACTTTCGTTATGGACGAAAATCTGCTGGGAACTTCTGAGCGTGTAGGTACGACTTATACTTCGATGTACCTGGACGTAAAACCCGGCGAACGCATCCTGATGGATGACGGTAACCTGGAGGTACTGGTAGAATCTATCGATTACGATAAAAAAGAAGTACACACGAAAGTGGTGTACGGTGGTATCCTGAAATCGAAGAAAGGCATTAACCTGCCCGGCACGAAAGTAGGCTTACCTGCCCTGACTGAAAAAGACGAAGAAGATCTGATCTTTGGTCTGGAGCATGACGTGGACTGGATCGCCCTCTCCTTCGTTCGTTCCGCTGAAGATATTCTGGCCGTTAAGGAAAAAATCAAAGCGAAAAACGGTCGTTCGAAAATCATCGCCAAAATCGAAAAACCCGAGGCGGTGGTTCCTGAAGTACTCGATGCCATCATCGAAGCTACCGACGCAGTAATGGTAGCCCGGGGTGATTTAGGCGTTGAGCTGGACGGTGCCATGGTACCCGAGCTTCAGAAAACGATGATCCGTAAGTGTATCAAGCAGGCGAAACCCGTTATCGTAGCCACGCAAATGCTGGAGTCGATGACGAGCTCTCCCCGCCCCACGCGTGCGGAAACTTCAGACGTTGCTAACGCGGTGCTGGATGGTGCTTCGGCAACCATGCTTTCGGCAGAATCGGCTTCAGGACAGTATCCCATCGAAGCCGTTTCGACCATGACGCACATCATCGAAGCCGTGGAAGAGCAGCAGAACACTATTCCCATCGTATACGGGGATGAATCAGCGATTTACTTCAAAAATCACATGCTGAAGGGCGAAGAAAACTCGCCGACCATCCTCAACGACCGGGTGATTGCCGCCGCCTGCCGTCTAGCTCGTGACGTACAGGCGAAAGCCATTCTGTGTATTACGAACAGTGGATATACGGCGTATCGTTTGTCGTCTCACCGTCCGAAAGCGGATATTTTCGTATTCTCAGCGGACGAAAACCTGATGACGCAGATGGGGCTGTTATGGGGTACACGCGTATTCAATTACGACAGTGCAAACCTCAGCACTGAACAAATCTCACACGACATTGCCAAAATCCTGGTCAAACAGGGACACCTGCAAAAAGGGGACGTGTTCGTAACCTTACTGAGCGTACCCGCCCAGCAAGATTTACGCACCAACACGGTGAAAATGGGTGTGATTGATAAAATTGCGGATGAAGTAGCGGCGGAACAATAGGCTGTTTGAACCATTCGGTAAACCCCGTTACTTAAAATTTAAGTAACGGGGTTTTGTTTTATTGGGGGAGAAGTCGTCTCTTGTCCCGTTATAAACGGCAACGTTTCTTGGAGTGGGATTTAGTTCATTCCTTTTTTCCTTCTTGTACCCCCGACTTACTTTTTTTACCTTTCCCACTATGGAACCAGACCCTAGCAAAACCTGGCGGGAGCGATTACAGGAGATTATTTTTGAATCGAACACCGCGGCAGGAAAGGCCTTTGATATTGCTTTGCTTTTTGCCATTTTAGGTAGTATTCTCGTCGTCATGCTGGATAGCGTGACGCACTACCATCGGTTGTACGGGGTTTTGTTTTTTAGACTTGAGTGGGCTTTCACTCTGCTTTTTACGCTCGAATATCTGTTACGACTCATCAGTATCCGACGACCAATCCGGTACGTAGTCAGTCCCTTGGGCCTGATTGATCTGCTCGCCATCGTTCCCTCCTACCTGAGCATTTTTTACGTTGGTGCCCAGTCACTGCTGGTACTTCGGGCTCTGCGACTCCTACGGGTATTCCGCATTTTCAAGCTCACCCATTTTCTTACCGAAATAGAGTTTCTGAGCGTTGCCATTCGGGCCAGTTTAAAGAAAATCAGCATCTTCATGCTTACGGTTCTTATGCTGGTAACCATTCTGGGATCGGTCATGTATTTAGTAGAAGACCGTCAGAATGGATTTTCCAGCATTCCGGAAAGCATTTACTGGGCCATTGTAACGATTACTACGGTAGGGTACGGAGATATTTCACCCGTTACACCCCTGGGAAAATTCATTTCCAGTATTGTTATGCTGATTGGTTACGGAATCATTGCCGTTCCGACGGGAATCATTACCAATGAAATCGCGGCGGCGGCCCGTAACAAAAACCACAGCAGCGAATCCTGCCCTTCCTGTGGCCGCGAAGGTCACGACGCCGACGCGGTCTTCTGTAAATTTTGTGGCCATCCTCTTTGAATGTTTTTCGTATCGTGGAACAACTGTTCTTCGGCTTGTGTCAGCAATGTTCGATAGGCCTACAACGTAATTTTCACGCAGGAATCTGATGTCTGATCTCTTTTAATTCGCTTTTAAAATTCCTTTAAACTCTCTCTAAACTCGCAGATGAACCTTTGCTGACGACAAGCACAAAAAGTAAGGCCTGTTCTTAATACTGACCCCACTTTTAAACTATACGGCAGTGAAGCTTATTCAATTTTCAAGGGTGCTAGTGAGTCTTCTCCTGTTTCTTTCGGTCTCCCAGCTATCCTATGGCCAGACGGACACACTCCGTCTTACCTTGCCCCAGGCAGAACAGCAGTTTCTTCAGAAAAACTTTGCTCTGCTGGCTCAGAAATACAACATCAACCTTTCGGAGGCAGCCGTTCAGCAGGCGAAACTCTGGTACAACCCCAATTTTCAGTTTGGATTTAATGCCTTCAATCCGAATACGTCGAAGGTGCTTCCGTTGACCAACCCTTCGGGTGACAAGCTTAACCCGACGGGAGGTGCCTACAGCTGGCAACTTCAGCAAGTTCTGAATCTGGCGGGTCGTCGGAGTAAGCTGGTGGCCCTGAATGAAGCGAATACGGAAGTTCAGCAAGCCGTTTTTCAGGATGTGATGCGGAGTTTACGTTATCAGCTCGCTCAAACCTTCGGTACCCTGGCCAGCGAACAGGCTCAGTATGCCTTCATTCAGGAAGAACGGACTCGTTTGGCAAATTTGCTTGACGCCTTCCGGGCTCAACTAAAACTGGGCGTTATTTCTGAATACGAAGTCACTCGCCTTGAACTGGAACAGCGAAATACCGACGCTGCCATCAATGATTTACGCAATCAAATCAGTCAGGACGAAGCCACCTTACGTATACTCCTGGCCGACACGTCTTCTACGTATTACCGCACGGATTTTCAGATCAGCGATTCGGCCTCTCCTCAGCTCAATCAGTTACTGGATCAGGCCGTCGCGAATCGTCCCGATTTACAAGCAGCCCAACGCCAAACGACCTACGCTCAGCAGAATCTGACGTATCAGAAATCACTGGCGACCCCCCAACTGATGGTTGGAGCCAACTACGCACGCTTTGGTGATGCCTACCCCAACTACTACGGCTTGCAGGTAGCCATGGATCTACCCTTTAAAAACCGAAATCAGGGCAATATTCAGGCGGCTAAAATCGGTATCGAACAAAGTACTCAGAACATCAATCAGAGTCAGTTACAGGTAAGGCAGGAAGTTATTTCCGCCTACGAACAGTGGCAACACGCCCAGCAACTCCAGGCAAATCTTGATCCGGGGTACCGTCAACGCATTCAGGACATCAGTAAAAATGCAACAATTGACTACCAGAAACGCGTGATTGATCTGGTTAGCTTCATTGATAAAATTCGCTCCTACAAAGATGCTCAGCTGAATTTCATTAACCTGAGCAATCAACTCTATCAGGCTCAGCAACAGCTTAATTACGTTACCAACGCCAAGACTTTCTAACTAAAGGTTTTATCCTTTTGCCCACTCCTCATGAAAACGAAATCGTTTTTCTATTTGCTGAGTCTGGTAGCTCTGGCAGCCTGCCACTCGAATAAAGAACCTCAGGAAGTCAATTCGAAGGATACGGATTCGGCTTTCAAGACGGATACCGTTCACGTTCGCAACTACGAACAGGAATTACAATTCACGGGGGAGGTTACTTTTGATCAGAAACAGGTGGATCGGGTTTTCCCCATCGTCAGCGGTAATGTACTGGATGTGAACGCGGAATTGGGAGCGTACGTCAAACAGGGTCAGGTACTGGCGAAACTTCAAAGTGCCGACGTGAGTCAGTACCAGCGTGACTACAACCAGGCCAAGGCGGGTTTCGATATGGCCAAGCGTAATGCAGATAACGCCGAACAACTCTACAAAAGCAAGTTTTCGAGTGAATCAGACCTGATTAATGCCCGTAAACAACTGGAAATCGCCACCTCTGAACTGGACCGTTCAACGCAGGTACTAAAGATGTACGGTGGTACGTCCTCGGGTAATCAGCCTACCTTTCTGGTGAAGGCTCCCGTGAGCGGCTACGTTGTGGAGCGGAACGTGAACCCCAACACTCAAATTCGTTCCGACAATGGTAACAGTATGTTCACCATTTCCAATCTGTCGGATGTCTGGATCATGATCAATATCTACGAGTCAGATATTGAGGCCGTTAAGGTAGGTCAGCAGGTCAACATCACGACGCTGGCGTATCCCGACAAAGTCTTTCAGGGTCGCATTGAAAACATCAGCCAGGTCATTGACAATGACAGCAAAGTACTACAGGCCCGGGTGGTCTTGCCTAATCCGAATGGCTTACTGAAACCCCAGATGTTCTGTACCATCAAACTGCACATTGAAAAGCCCGAACGTCTGCTGGCGGTCAATCCGAAATCGGTCATTTTTAGTGAAGATAAGTACTTCGTGATTAAAGCGGCAGGTCCGGAAAAGTACGTGGCCGTACCCGTCGAAGTGGTTCGGAGTACCTCGCGTTATAGCTACGTCAAGGGCGATTTGAAAGATAACGATCGCGTGGTTACTGAAGGTGCCCTCTTGCTTTTCAATGAATTAACGGACTAATCCCACACTCCCTTCCCGGGTCCGATCATGAATAAATTCATTAAAAATATCATTGGCTTTTCCCTCAAACACAAAGGCATTGTCTTTATGATGACCCTGCTGGTCATCATTGCGGGAGCCGTCAGTTTCTATAATACGCCCGTTGAAGCGTACCCTGACGTAACGAATACCGAAGTCGTGATCATTACGCAATGGCCGGGTCGCAGTGCCGAAGAAGTCGAGCGTTTCATTTCCAGCCCGATTGAAACGGAAATGAACTCTATTTCGCACAAGACGGCCATTCGCTCCATTAACCTGTTCGGCTTATCCTTCATTAAAATCGTTTTCGAAGACGGCGTCGATAACTTCAACGCCCGCATGGAAGCCAGCCAGAAACTGGCCAACGTCAATCTGCCCGATGGCGTGGATGCGGAAATTCAGCCGCCAGCCGGTCCCACCGGTGAGATTTATCGGTATACGTTGGCCTCCAAAAGCAAGACGACTACGGAACTCAAAACCATTCAGGACTGGACCATCGAGAAAGCCCTGAAAGCCGTACCCGGCGTTGCGGATGTGGTCAGTTTTGGCGGACAGGTGAAAACGTTTGAAGTCAGTATCAATCCGGCCTTGCTGGCTAAATACGACCTGACCGCCCTGGACGTGTTCGGAGCTCTCCAACGGGCAAATGTTAATGTGGGCGGCGATATCCTCCGGGAAGGTCAGCAGGCCTTCGTCGTTCGGGGCATTGGGATTGTCAAAAACGTGTCTGACATCGAGAAAGTCATCGTTAAAAACGTCAATGGTGTGCCCGTTCGCTTGTCGAATTTAGGTACGGTTCACGAATCAGCCTTACCGCAGTTGGGTATTGTGGGTCGCGACAATCACGACGATGTCGTTGAAGGGATCGTACTGATGCGGAAGGGCGAGAACCCTGGTTTAGTATTACCCCAGCTGAAAGAAAAAGTAGCCTACCTGAACTCCGTTGTTCTTCCTTCGGACGTAAAAATCAAGGTTTTCTACGACCGCACCGAGCTAAATAACCATACGCTGCATACGGTAGGTGAAAACGTGATCATGGGTATTACGCTGGTAACGATCATTCTGCTGATCTTTCTGGCTGACTGGCGAACCACCGTTACTGTAGCCATCGTCATTCCACTGGCTTTGCTGTTTGCCTTTATTTTAATGCGAATCAAAGGCATGTCGGCTAACCTGCTTTCCATCGGAGCGATCGACTTTGGGATTATCATCGACGGAGCAGTGGTTATGGTGGAAGGCCTCTTTGTGATGCTGGCCCACTGGGCCGAACACGAGGGCATGGAGAAGTTTAACAAACGAGCCAAAATGGGCCGGATTTTGAAAACTTCGGTGGAAATGGGCAAGTCCATTTTTACCTCGAAGCTGATCATCATTACCGCCTTGCTTCCCATTTTCTCGTTCCAGAAAGTAGAAGGTAAACTCTTCAGTCCATTGGCCTTTACGATGGGTTTTGCCCTACTGGGAGCTTTATTATTAGCCCTGACGCTGGTGCCGGTGCTAAGCAGCATGTTGCTCAATAAGAACGTCCGTGAACGTCACAACCCCATCATTGAATGGCTGAATCGAAACTACGGTCCCCTGCTAAACCGCGTCATGGACCACCCCAAACGGGCGATCATTACGGCTGTACTTTTCCTGGTTGGCTCGCTGGCTTCGTTTCACTTTGTCGGTACCGAATTTCTGCCGCACCTCAACGAAGGTTCGATTTACGTACGGGCCAGTATGCCCCTCAGCATCAGCCTGGAAGATTCGTATCACTATACCCGAAAATTCCGGCAGGTATTCGAACAGTTTCCGGAAGTACGCGGGGTGATCTCGCAAACGGGCCGCCCGAATGATGGTACCGATGCGACGGGCTTCTTCAACCAGGAATTTTTCGTGGATCTGTTTCCGCAGGATGAATGGAAACGCGACATTTCCAAGGATGAACTGATTGCGGAAATGCAGCAGAAACTCGCCAAATACCAGGGCATTGACTTTAACTTCTCGCAGCCGATTTCGGATAACGTTGAGGAAGCCGTATCGGGAGTAAAAGGCTCGATTGCGGTTAAAATCCAGGGCCGTGACTTGCAAGTACTCGACAAAAAAGCGGATCAGGTTTATGCGATTCTCAAGAAAGTACAGGGCATTCAGGATCTGGGCGTATTCCGGAACCTGGGTCAGCCGGAGTTATTGATTACGCTCAATCCCGACAAAATGGCCCAGTACGGCGTTGATGCGGCTGATGCCAACGCTGTGATCGAAATGGCGATTGGGGGTAAGGCCGTGAGTCAGGTGTACGAAGAAGAACGCAAGTTCGATCTGCGGTTACGCTACGACTTACCCTTCCGTTCGTCGATTGAGCAGATTGGTAACTTGAAGGTTCCTACGCTGAACGGCGGTAAAATACCCCTGAAGGAAATTGCCAATATTGGCAACGTCTCGGGTCCGGCTTTCATTTACCGGGAAAACAACGCCCGCTTCATTGCGGTAAAATTCTCCGTCCGGGGACGCGACCTAGGAAGTACGATTGAGGAGGCTCAACAACGGGTACAAGCTGCGGTCAAACTCGATAAAGGGTATGAGATCAAATGGAATGGTGAATTTGAAAACCAGCAACGAGCCGAACGTCAGTTATCCATCGTCGTGCCCATCAGTATTCTGTTGATCTTCTTCATTCTCTTTGCCTCTTTCGGCAATGCACTGGATTCGATTCTGGTTTTGCTGAACGTACCTTTTGCTCTCATCGGTGGGATTCTGGCTTTGTTGCTGACGGGTATGAATTTCAGTATCTCCGCCGGGGTTGGTTTTATCGCTCTCTTTGGCGTCGCTACGCAGGATGGGGTTATTCTGGTCAATAAATTCCGACAGAATCTACACGAAAAAATGCCACTTGGCGAAGCCATCAAAGAAGGAGCTAAATCGCGTTTGCGTCCGGTAATCATGACGGCCCTGATGGCCTCGCTGGGTCTGTTACCCGCGGCTCTTTCCCACGGCATCGGCTCTGAAACGCAGAAACCTTTAGCCATCGTCGTTATTGGCGGATTGATGACGGCTTCGGCATTATCGCTGTTGATTCTGCCCGCCGTGTACGAATGGGTATACAGCGGCCGCGAACGTCGGAAGAAGTTAATGGATTAGCAGGGTTGCTGACGATGTATGGGTTTTGTGAATATGGTACTAATTCGATCACATCAGTCCCATGTCTACCGCTTACTCATTTTTCAAAAGGTCTGACGTAAAACATCAGACCTTTTTTTATGTTTACTTCTAGATCCTTCAACCCCATGCATTTACGAGTACGCTTATGTCTTTTACTCTCTTCCGGTATACGATTTGCCTTCTCCTACTATCCCGGCTAGCCTTGGCTCAAACCTATTCCCAGGAAATTCAGATCACTTCCGAAAACGACGCGTACCGCTGGACCCTTCACGACGGCTATTACACCAACGGCTTTTTTGTGAGTTATCGTTACGTACCTCGCCGTTGGAACCAACAGCTGGATTCTACCTCCCGACTACAGAAAGTTATTTCTACCTACCAATTAGGGCAGCAGATTTTCAATCCAGAAAATGTCTTTCTGGTCCAGCGTAATCAGATTGATCGTCCGTATACGGGTTATCTATACGCCAGCAAAGGATTTACCTTTTTTTACCGCCAGAACCACGTTTTACAGCTTGATGTGGCTTTGGGTACGATTGGCCCGCGTTCGGGAGCGGAAAACATTCAGAAATTCATTCACCGTACCTTTGATTACATTCCGCCCGTGGGCTGGCGAAATCAGCTCAATAACGAATGGGGCCTGAATCTGAACGCTCAATACGCCTACAATCTGCTCCCTACTCCGAAAAAATGGCTGGACCTGTACGCACTAGGACAGGCTCAGTTGGGTACTACGTTTACGCGTGCGTCGGTGGGTTTATTACTGCAAATAGGTTTATTTCGTCCGGCCTCGGAGTCAGCCCTGTTTCATTCGCGTATCAGCCGAAAGACCAGCTCTTCGTCCCCGGAATTGTATCTTTTCTTTCAACCCCGGTATCAGTATCAGGTGTACAACGCTACCGTGCAAGGCGGTCTGTTCCGGTCAAACAAGGGACCCGGAGCCGGGGAAATTACGCGGGGCATCTATCAGCATCAGATCGGTTTAACGTACGCCTCCCGCCGGTTTACGCTACAGGCGACACTCGACCTGAAACAAAAAGAAGCCCGGTCCATGCAAAATGAGGTGGAAAAGTACGGCGGTTTCTCTGCGGCCTATCGCTTTCGTTAGCACTAGCTTTCACTCTCTAATCACCCCTTTTCACGTTGCTCTCCTTTGGCTTTTCTAAAATAGCTTCTCAGATTTCACACAATTTTCTTTCATATCACCCGGCGATCCCCATATTTGTAAAATATTTTAAAATATCCTTCGGTTCTTAGTACATCGCCTTCAATCCGCCGCTTTATCTTCGTTACGCAAAAGTTTTACGTTTGGATTAAGACGGGCGTTGCCCGGTACATCCGTTCCTGGTCTATGAAAAAAGTAAGTATTCTGGCATTAGGCCTGTTGGCAGCGGCGTGCGGCAAACACAGTAACCCACCATCATCCGCTTCGAAAATGAAACCGGGGCATCTGACGCAGTACGTTGATCCTCGCATTGGAACGGGCTTTCACGGTCACGTCTTTCTGGGAGCAAACGTACCCTTCGGAGCCGTACAGATTGGCCCTACACAAGCTAACCCCGGCAAACTGGGCGATGGCTGGGACTGGTGCTCGGGCTATCACGTATCGGATTCGTTAATTGCTGGTTTTTCGCATACGCACCTGAGTGGTACGGGTATTGGCGATTTAGGTGATGTCCTAATGATTCCGACGACGGGACCCGTTCGCGTAGAGCGTAGCGTTGCGGGAGCTTCGCCGAGTGGCTATATGTCCCGTTTCTCGCACGATGACGAAGTGGTACGCCCGGGCTATTACGCCGTTAAACTGCAACGCTACGACGTGGGGGTGGAATTGACTGCCTCTGAACGCGTGGGTATGCACCGCTATACTTTTCCAAAATCGGATGATTCCCACATTCTGATCGATCTGAAAGAAGGCATTGGCTGGGACCGTCCGACGGATACGTACCTGGAACAAAAGGATGCTACGACGTTGATTGGTTACCGTTTCTCAACCGGCTGGGCCAAAGATCAGCGACTGTACTTTGCCATTGTTTTCTCGAAACCCATCGAAAAATTTGCTCTGTACCAGGGGCAGAATCCCCTGCAAGGCAATGCGGCCAAAGGAAGCCAAATCAAAGGCGTACTGAGTTTTGCCACGAAACAAAGCGATCAGGTACTGGTAAAAGTGGGCATTTCGCCCGTGAGCGAAGCCAACGCCCTTGCCAACATTCAGGCGGAAGTACCGGGTTGGAATTTCGATCAGGTAGCCAAGAATGCCGATGAGGCCTGGAATACCGAATTGAGCAAAATTCAGGTACAAACCAAGGATCAGGATCGGCTGAAAGTTTTCTATACGGCTCTGTACCACACCATGATTGCTCCGTCTACGTTCAACGATCACAACGGTGATTACCGGGGTGCCGATCAGAAGGTATACAAAAACGCGAACTTCAAGAACCTGACAACGTTTTCCCTCTGGGATACCTATCGGGCCGCGAACCCTCTGCTGACCCTTACGCAGGGACAACGCGTGAATGACATCGTGAATACCATGCTGCACATCTATCAGCAGCAGGGAAAACTACCCGTCTGGCATTTGGTAGGTAATGAAACCAACACGATGCCCGGTAACAGTGCACTACCCATTATTTCGGATGCCATCTTGAAAGGTTACACGGGTTTTGATGTCAATCTAGCCTTTGAAGCGATGAAAAAATCGGCGATGCTCGACGAACGCGGATTGGATTACATCAAAGCGAAAGGCTACATTCCCGCCGATACGCAAACCGAAAGCGTAGCCAAAAATCTGGAGTATAGCATTGACGACTGGGCGGTGGCTCAGGTGGCTAAAAAGTTGGGTAAAACGGCCGATTACGAATACTTCAGCAAGCGGGCCAAGGATTATAAAAACAACTTCGACGCCAGCACGCGTTTCATGCGGGGCCGCGTATCGGATACGGAATGGCGGACGCCCTTCAATCCCTTCGTTTCGCGTCACGAAAAAGATGACTTTGCCGAAGGAAACGCCTGGCAATATACCTGGCTGGTTCCTCAGGATGTAGAAGGACTGATTGAGTTATTAGGCGGTGAAAAAGGCTTCACGCAAAAGCTCGATTCTCTTTTCATCGTGAAGGGCGACATGGGTGCCGAGGCTTCAAACGATATTTCGGGTTTGATTGGTCAGTACGCCCACGGAAACGAACCCAGCCACCACATTACGTATCTGTACCCCTACGTGGGTCAGCCCTGGAAAACGGCGGAAAAAGTACGCTACATCCTCGACCACATGTACACGACCAAACCTGACGGAATCATCGGAAACGAAGACGTGGGCCAGATGTCAGCTTGGTATATCCTGTCGGCGATGGGCTTCTATCCCGTTAATCCCGCCAATGGAGCGTACGTATTTGGCAGCCCGGTATTCGATCAAGTTGATCTGAAGCTCGGCAACGGAAAAGTCTTCCACCTGAAAACGGTGAACAACGGTCCCGAGAACAAATACATTCAGAGCATCAAGCTGAACGGCAAACCGTATACGAAATCTTATTTACTCCATAAAGAGCTGATGAACGGCGGTGAAATGGAGATCGAAATGGGTAAGCAACCCAGCCAGAGCTTCGGCGTAGCTCCGGCCGACCGTCCGCGTTCGATTCACGACTAAGTAGCCTTTATCCGCCCGGAGGGCCTTACGTAACCTCCGGCGAAACCGTTAAATCTGGTTTTGCCGGAGGTTATTCTTTTACATCTCAATTCTTTCTTCCCTCAATAGTATGAAAAGAACCTTACTTACGCTAGCGGCCCTGCTGACTTCGGCTCTGGGTTTTGCTCAACAGCTCTACGAACTCAACGCGGGCTGGAAGTGTGCTCCAATCGGTAAAGTAGCGGTAAAGGGCACGGATCTGTCCAACCCTTCGTACAGTCTGGCTGACTGGCAACCCGCCACCGTCCCCGGAACGGTCCTGACGACGATGCTGAATAACAAGCAGATTCCGGATCCGTTTTACGGCATGAATAACCAGCACATTCCGGACATCTACCAGACGGGTCGCGACTACTATACCTACTGGTTCGTGAAGGATTTCAAGGAAGAAGCTCAGGCGGGCGAGCAGGTATGGCTTCAGTTTCGGGGGATCAATTACAGTTGTGACGTTTTTCTGAACGGTAAAAAGCTGACGGATAAGCCCCATACCGGGATGTTCCTGCGAAAGACGTTTAACATTACCTCGTACCTGAAAAAAGGCAGCCTGAACCGATTGGCGGTGATCGTCTATCCCCCCGATCCAGTGGGTAACCCCAACGGCGGTCAGGGTGGCGATGGTACGATTGCCAAGAACGTCTCTCACCAGTACGTGGCGGGCTGGGACTGGATTCAACCCATTCGCGACCGTAATACAGGAATCTGGGATAAGGTACTAATTGAAAAAACGGGAGCCGTTCAACTGAAAAATCCGCACGTGGTGACGCTCGTTCCCGGTACCCGAATGCCCGACGGTCCGCAGAAACCGGCGACCATCAAGGTTTCAACCGAACTGGAAAACCCCACCGCCAGCCGCATCGAAGGAACGGTGCAGTACACGCTGGAGGGAAACAAGGTTTCGAAAAAAGTAAGTATCCCGGCGAAGTCTTCCCTGACGGTTGAATTACCCGCTCTTATGCTTCAGAATCCCAAGCTCTGGTGGCCCTACGGCTACGGAAAACAACATTTATATCCGGTGACCATTCAGTTTGTAACGGGTACCAAGGTTTCGGACGAAGAGAAAATTCAGGTAGGCGTTCGGGAAATTCAGACGGAATGGAACGCCACTACTCGCAGTAAACAGGTATCCGTTAACGGTCAGAAAATCTTCATTAAGGGGGCTAACTGGATTATCTCCGACGCCATGTTACGTTTCTCGCCCGAGCGGTACGACGCCGAAATCCGTTTTCACCGCGATATGCACCTCAACCTGATTCGCATCTGGGGCGGGGCCATTACCGAACGTCCAGAATTCTACGAAGCCTGCGATCGCTATGGTTTGCTCGTCATGCAGGATTTCTGGGGTTCGGGCGATTGCAACGGTCGCTGGGTCGATCCAGCCAAACTGGAAGACCAGTGGACCCGCCGGAAGTATCCCGACGATCATTCGCTGTTCCTGGAATCAGCCGCCGATCAGATTAAAATGATCCGGAACCATGCCTCACTGGCGATCTGGTGCGGTGGTAACGAGATTACGCTGCCTTCAGACATCATGCTGCCGCTCCGCGACTCACTCCTGCCCGCTCTGGACGGTACCCGTTGGTTCATCGACTACTCGAACTCCGATGATATGTCGTTCAATTCCCTGGGCGGCAACGGCGATGGTCCTTACGGTATTCAACCCATTGCTAAATTCTGGTCGTATAAAACCTGGCCGTTCAATTCGGAAGTGGGTTCAGTGGGCGTGGGTGATGTACAGTCACTGGAACGTTTCATACCTAAAGAAAACCTCGTGGCTCCGCAGTATGGCAAGGGCAAATCGCAGGTAGATTCCGTGTGGCAGTATCACAAATACATTGGCTACGATCAGTACATCGATCCCTACGGAAAGGCCAAAGACGCCCGCGATTTTGGCCGGAAAGCTCAGCTCGTCAACTACGATCAGTACCGGGCTTTGATGGAAGGGTTTTCCTCGCACATGTGGGAATGGTATACCGGTACAATCATCTGGAAAACGCAAAATCCCTGGACATCTCTTCGCGGACAGATGTACGATTACTACCTCGATCCCAATGCTTGTCTGTACGGCCTACACAACGGAAGCGAGCCGCTGCACATCATGTACAACCCGGCGGACAGTATGGTCATGCTGGCCAACAACACCTTCCAGACCCACCGCGACTTGATGCTGGTGGTGAAACTGTACGACATGAAAGGGAAGGAAACGCTCCTTACGCAGGTATTCTCGGAAATTGGCCCCAGTACGGCCCGCCCCTACCTGTCCGTGGCCAAAGCCCTGGAAAAAGCGGCCAAGGAAGACGGCGTCTTCCTTTCCTTACGTCTGTTGAATTTGAACAAAGAAACCGTCAGCGATAACCTGTACTGGTTGCCGAACGAAAAAGGCACCTACTCGGGCTTGCAGCAACTCAATACGGTGGACGTACAGGCTACGGCTAAACAGGTAGGCAAAGGTAAAATCGAAGTAACCCTGCGTAACGATGCCCGCAATCCGGTGGCTTTCTTCAATCGCCTCTCGCTGGTACAGTCGCAGACGAAGCAACGCATTTTGCCAACCTTCTACAGCGACAATTACATTTCGGTACTACCCGGCGAACAGAAAACGGTCACGCTGGAGTACACGCCAAGCTCGGAAGAAAAACCGCTGGTTTCACTGGAAGGCTGGAATGTAACGGAACGGTATATTTCGATTCAATAGTAGCTATAGATTGATTCAAATTTGGCTTCCCGAAAGCGTAGCACTTTCGGGAAGTTTTGTTTTAATGCCTTGATTTCCTGAGTCTATTCCAACCGAACGTATAGAACTTGTGTCATAGCCGTACTAAACCTTTCTCGTTATGATACGCTATACTTCCTTATTACTTTTCGTTCTGCTTCTTGGCTTCGTAAGTTGTAAGCCCGGGGATGAGGTCAAAGAGGGCGGTATTCCACTTCACTTAGGCAACCGGGCTTATGTCGAGCATTCTACGGATTTTGCCTTTGATTTCTTTCGCCGCATCAATCAGGTCAATTCTTCTGAAAACGTATTTGTTTCTCCGCTAAGTCTGCATATTGCTCTGGGTATGCTGTTGAACGGTGCGGAAAAGGAATCGTACGAGGAAATTAAAAAGGTATTACGCCTGACGGATGAAGAGTATAACAGCCTGTACAAAATTCTGATGGAGGGCTTACCCAAAGTAGACAACCGGGTCACCGTTAATCTGGCCAATTCAGTCTGGTACCGACAGGATAAGAGCGTCGAGGCTTCCTACACTGAAACCCTCAAACAGTACTTTCAGTCGGAGGTAAAACCACTCACCACGGTTGGACCCGTCAATGACTGGGCACGACAAAAAACCAACAATAAAATCAATAAAATTCTGGATACGGTAGATCCTGATCTTTTCATGCTCTTGATGAATGCCGTGTATTTCAAAGGGGACTGGAAAAATCAGTTCAAAACCTCCAATACGCGGGATGAGTCGTTTAGCCAGGCTAACGGTACCAAAAAGCAAGTGAAAATGATGCATCAGGAGAATAGCTTTGGGTACGCACAAATGCCAGGGTACACCGCCTGTGAATTGCCTTACGGAAACGGCGATTACCGCATGACAATTCTGCTACCTAATTCAGGGCAATCGGTTGATTCACTGGTTCAAAACTATACGACGACACATTGGAATGAATTACAAAAGAGACTGCAAACGCTACGTGTACAAGTAGCTCTACCCAGGTTTGAAATCAATTTTGATTCTGAGAATCAGTTGAATGGAATCCTACAGCAAATGGGTATGTCGAAAGTTTTTAGTAGACCGGAAGCGAACCTAACCAAGATTCGTCCTCAGAATGATTTATTCGTAGGCTTCATCAAGCAAAAGGCGTACATCAGTACGGACGAAAAAGGCTCCGAAGCGGCGGCTGTCACCGCTATTGGGGTCTTTGGGTCTACTTCTGTTAGTACACCTCCTGCATTCATTTGCAATCGTCCGTTTGCTTTCTTCATCAGCGAGAAAAATTCTAACGTCATTTTGTTTGCGGGGAAAGTAGCGACGTTGTAAGTACGGTCTATTTCTGTCCGTATTTACATGCGAATTTGCCGAAAGAGTCGCTTCTTCAGTACAAACCCTGAAGGAGTTCAACCTGAATAACCCCGTATGAAATGCGGGGGAATCCAATGCGAAGCTAGCTATGGGTTGCACCCATGGCTAGTCAAATGAAACCCCCTCCGGGGTTATGGCTATACCTCTCCTATTTCATTCAGGCTTGCAGCCCTACTCACTAACCCCGGAGTGTGCTTAGTCCCCGTATGCAATGCAGGGTATGGGTACGTCCCGCCCGGTAGGCACAGCCTACCAACTTTTGCGTCCGTAGTATTTACTACGGACAAGATGCCCCGCTTACTTTACTGGGTTTATCCTACGAAAACTGAAAACCGCAGCGGCGGCCGCTCAAAACTTGACCTGAGGTAAGACTTGCTCAATTAACCGCGAATTAACTTTTGTCTTTTTACTAACTTTCCAACGATATTAGCTATACGTTTTCAGTATCGCTTAAGGAATAAAGCTTGGTTTATTCCTGATATATACGCCTGTATTTCAGGCTATTTATTCATTTTTCCCTAACACATTAACTTACGCTAGCCTCAAGTCAGTCAATACCTTAGCATTTTATTCTGTGCTATAAATTGGATTCGTCTAATGTTTCTCTCTCCATTCTACCACCCGCGTATTTTGAGTATTATTACTTAATTTTGAAAAGATGGAGTGCTGATAAACGTATAGGAAATGGTATGTGATTTTCTTCAGGGTATTGTGCTTTTGCATCACTCGTAGAAGATTCAAACCAATCCACGGATACATGAAAAACTTAATCAGTACTTATTCAGCAAAAAAGAAATCGCTCCTGGCTAGCGGCTCTACGCTTGCCCTGGCAGCCCTCGTATCATTAGCTTCCTGCACCAAAGATCACGGCAATATCAATCCGGGTAACGACATTCAGCCCACTGGGCCTAAACCCGCCTGGGGACCCAACATCAAACCACAAATGCAGGCGATCATTGAAGAAATGGCTCGTCTTGACTCGACGCCCCTCTATACCCTGACGCCCCAGCAAGCCCGCACCAAGCCGACGGTGAAAGACGCCGTAAACTCACTGCTATCCAGAAATAATATCTCTGCTCCGAATTTGGGCGTAGAAGTAACGCAACGGAACATTCCCGGAGCCAACGGAGCTTCCATTCGGGCCGTGATGTACAAACCACAAAACACGTCCGGCAACTTACCCGTGATCGTATACTACCACGGGGGCGGCTGGGTCATTGCCAATCCAGAAGTATACGAAGCTTCGGCCATGGCACTGGCTCATAACGTAGGGGCGATTGTGGTGTCGATTGAATACCGTAAAGCACCCGAAAACAAATTCCCGACGGCTCACATGGACACCTATGCAGCTTACAAATGGGTTCGTCAGAATGCTACTTCTTTTAGTGGTGATACCTCGAAAGTTGCCGTAGCTGGTGAAAGTGCCGGGGGCAACATGGCTATTAACGTGAGTATGATGGCTCGCGACGAAAAATTCCCCATGCCGATTCACCAGCTCGTGGTCTATCCGGTAGCTAATAACGATCTGACCACTGCTTCGTACCAGCAATACGCCAATGCCAAACCCCTCAGCAAACCGCTGGTAGAGTGGTTTGTGGATAAATATTTCAACACGATGGCCGACGGTGACAGCAAATACATTTCACTCGTTGACGTAGCGGACCTAAAAAGCCTGCCCCCCGTTACCATCATCGCTGCTCAAATTGACCCGCTTCTGACGGAAGGTGAGCAACTTTCTGCTAAACTGAAACAGGCGGGCGTTAGTACCGAATACCGCATGTACGAAGGCGTAACGCACGAATTCTTTGGCACATACGCCATCGAATCCAGTGCAAAAGATGCCCAGGATTATGCAGCTTCCCGTTTGAAGAGTGCCTTTGGTAAGTAAGCTATCTTAATCACGAAAAGAGACCGGCAGTAGTAGCTACTGTCGGTCTCTTTTTATTTTCTACCGATAATGGCTACCATCCGGCCCGTCAGGCCTTTTTCCAGTCGGTGCGAAAAGTAGTCCTGATTATTGAGTACGGTGGAATACGGGGAAATTCCAATCTGATGTTCGGGAATACCAAAGTCGCGAAGTTGCTGGGCATTAGCGGCTTTCAGGTCCACGAAAAACTTCTCCCGCGTTTCGTCCCAGCGTTTGAAATCACGGATAAAGTAATCGGCTACATCCGCTCCCACTTCAAACGAACATTCATCGATACAGGTCCCCACGTACCCGTAGCAATCTTTCGGCTGGGTACCGTACTGCTCCTGCATCGTTTGTAAGGTTTTCGCTACGATTCCGGCCACTGTTCCCCGCCAACCCGCGTGAATAGCCGCTACGGCTTTCGTACCAGCATCATACACCAGAATCGGCGTACAGTCAGCAACGGTAACCAACGTAAATACGCCGGGCTGATTCGTGATGACGGCATCGTGCCCCTGCTGGCGGCCGGGCTGATCAGTTACCCAAACATTGGAACCGTGTACCTGATGGGACGAAGCCACCTGATCGGCTTCAATACCCAGACTCGCGTAAAAACGGCGGCGGTTTTCGGCCACGTGCTCGGGATCATCCTGCGTCGAACCACCCAGGTTTAAACTGGCATACGGCGGCTCGCTGACGCCGCCATGACGGGTACTTTCGGCCGCAATGAGTTCCGGGAACGAATGAAAAATAGGAGGACTATAGAAAAGACGGGAAGAAATCGGCATAGACTGACGCATCAATATTCTTTTCAAAGCTAACGAGAAAAAAGGGAATACGGCTCAGTACTCTAGTCAATGGAGTCTGTATACCTCTACCTTCTTTTACTTTCGTATGTTGTACCTAGAAGCTTTTACTACATTGGCTGAATCGCGTTTCCATAGGGCCTCCCATACCGATGATTTTTCCTAATAAGTGTTAAGCTTCGTTCTAAAATGAATTAAAAACTTGAATACGTATGTTATAGTATTAACAGATTGACTGTACATTGCATTAATTTAAACTAAATAAAAATAATTACATGAAACGATCAGGTTTGCGAGTTTTAGTAGCGGCTTTCGCTCTTACCGTTTTTGGTTTGAATTTTTCTGGCAATGAAGCCGTAGCTCAGACCGGCAAAGGGGTGAAAGTACTGACGCTGAATGGTACCGACGGCATGCAATTTGACAAGAAGGAATTTAAAGTGAAAGCGGGCCAAAAGGTGAAGCTGACGCTTAAACATACTGGCAAATTCGCCAAACAAGCCATGGGTCACAACTTTGTACTGTTAAAACCCGGTACGGATTTACAGGCCTTTGCTTCCAAAGCTAACATGGCTGCCAGTACGGAATACATTCCTAAATCAGAAGCCGCGAGCATCGTAGCTCATACCAAACTGTTGGGTGGTGGCGAAAGCGATACCATTGAATTTACGGCTCCCAAGAAAGGTACCTATCCCTTTATTTGTAGCTTCCCCGGTCACTACAGCATGATGAAAGGTAATTTCATTGTTGAGTAAGGTTTCAGCGTTTTATTGCCAGTGTTAAGTAAAGAGAAGAGCCGGTTTTCATAGC
>NZ_JBMDWJ010000286.1:0-7999 GCF_048595215.1 Siphonobacter sp. | reverse complement strand
AATGCTCTGGCCGAAGCTGGCCTTTCTTTCAATTTGTACGCGATTGTGGGTGGACAGTTACAAGATGACGACGAACACAAACTGTACATGCTGTATCCGGAAGGCAACTGGATTGAAGTGGGGCCGAGTACGCCTTTTTTCATTATTGGGAATACGGGTTACGGTACCCCCATTTTGCGTCGGGGTTTACGCTACGATACGCCCCTGAAGGATGCCTTAAAAATTGGCTTTCTTTCCTTTGACTCTACCCGAGTGAGTGCCAACGACGTCGATTTTCCCATTGACATTGCCGTGTACGAACGCGATAGTTTTCACATTACGGAACATCGCTTTGAAAAAGAAGACGTCGAGCAGATTGCTCACCAGTGGGGAGCCCTGCTGGTTTCGTCGGTACAACGACTTCCCAGCGACTGGATGAAGCCCGTTTTTGAGCCCCAGGAACAACAAATACTGAACGATCAATAAGCAAGAAAGCCCGCTACTGTTAGCGGGCTTTCTTGCTTATTGATGTTACGAGTAAAGCCTTGAAAAGGTGGATCGGTTTAGCTTTTCTCCCTTTTGGATACGGTATAAATTTTGGAAATTTTGCCCTTTTTCCATACATTGCATAAACAACATGGGTCAAATACCCCGTTTTTGTTCGTCGCTCTCCCCGCGTAAGATTGGTTTTTTCTCCATTGGCTCTGCCTTAAAACCATTTGAAATCAATGCAATATCGCGTCCGTCATCAGCTTACCTATAACTACTCGAATGCTGTTACACTGAGTCCGCATCGCCTGTATCTCCAGGCTCGGTCTACTTCTTATCAGCAGATAAAAGGCTTTAAATTACAGGTTAGTCCAGAGCCGGATAAAATGATTGGCATCACTGACAGCGAAGGAAACACGCAACATCTCTTGTTTTTCAGTACGCCTACTACGCAGTTGCAAATTCTGGCTGAAAGTGAAATTGAGTCTACCCTATCCAATCCTTTTGATTTCATTCTGTATCCGTTTGAACATCAAAAACTCCCCATTAAGTACGGGGAAGAAGAACGTCGACTCCTAACACTGTATCTGGAAAAGGAAGGCATTACACCGGCCGTTGAACAGTTTACGAGACTCATTGCTACGGAATCCCGCTGGGATACGCTACAGTTTCTCATTCGGCTGAATGAGTGCATTCACGAAGAATTTTCGTACGAAATTCGGGAAGAAGGGTTTCCGCAAACGCCGGATTACACCTTACAAAACCGACGGGGCTCCTGCCGGGACTACGCTACGTTGTATGTAACCTGTTGCCAGTGCCTAGGCCTGGCGGCTCGCTTTGTAAGTGGCTATTATTTTGGTAATGCGGATGAAACGCAGTACTTGCACGCTTGGGCGGAAGTGTACTTACCCGGAGCGGGTTGGCGAGGCTTTGATCCTACCCAAAATTGTCTGGCCGCTGATTCTCATTTGGTATTGGCCGTTTCAGCCTTCCCGGAAATGATAAGTCCGGTACACGGAACGTATACCGGACCTGCCGAATCTGCTTTGGAGACTTCAGTCGAAGTTGTTCCTTCAGCAATCTTATACTAAGCGATTATAAGTTAATCGCTACAATGCTACTTACTTCAGGAACCTGCCGACGGATGGCGTCTTCGATGCCTCCGCGGAAGGTCATGGCTGACATCGTGCAGGAACCACAGGCTCCCATCAATTCTAGCCGTACTACGTTATCGTCCGTAATTTCGATGATACGAACATTGCCTCCATCCGCTTCAAGGTAGGGACGAATGCTGTTTAAAGCCTGTTCGACTTTTCCCATCAAGGGATGTGCGAGATTCGTTTCCATTCGTGTATACTAATGCTTTTAATCTGCCTGTATGAATAAATCCCGACAGGAACAGTATGTTCGAATAATTGTATAAATACTCCTGCTCTTTTGCTCTTAAACGGTCATTTCAACCCGTTTGGTTTTTTCAAGCGTAGCATTCCGGATGGCTACCTGCTGAGCCAGTGCTTCCGCAGTTTTCTGGAAGGCCAAAGCCGTCAATGAATCGGTATACGTAGCGGCGGGGCGACCTTCATCTCCGGCTTCACGAATGCCCTGTACTAATGGAATTTCTCCCAAGAAAGGCAATTCGTAATGTTCGGCCAGCCATTTGCCCCCTCCTTTACCAAACAGATAGTACCGATTTTCGGGTAGCTCGGCGGGCGTAAAATAGGCCATATTCTCGACGATTCCCAATACCGGTACATTAATTTGCGGTTGCATAAACATTTGCAATCCTTTTTTGGCATCGGCTAGGGCTACCTTCTGCGGCGTGGTTACGATTACCGCCCCTGTAACCGGAGCCGATTGTACCAGCGTTAGGTGAACGTCGCCCGTTCCGGGAGGTAGGTCAATTAGCAGATAATCCAGTTCACCCCAGTTCACGTCACCCATCAACTGTTTAAGTGCTTGACTCGCCATCGGGCCACGCCATACCATGGGACTGTCTGCTGGTACTAAAAAGCCCATGGAAATCATCTTAATCCCGTACTGCAAAATGGGATTAATCATATTCTTTCCGTCTATTACGGTTACAGTCGGTTGGAGATCTTCCGCTCCAAACATAACCGGAATGGAAGGTCCGTAGATATCCGCATCCAGAATTCCGACCTGAGCACCTGCATTTTTCAGAGCAATGGCCAGATTCGCCGTAACTGTTGATTTACCAACACCGCCCTTACCCGAAGCAATGGCAATGACGTTTTTAACCGACGCTAAAATGGTTTTATTACCGAAAGCCGTAGTCGTTACATCCGCTGTCATGTTCACCACGATGCGTAGTTCCGGATCCACCAGGGTATGAATGGCATCCTCACAACGTTGACGAATGAGTTCTTTCAGGGGACAGGCTGGCGTCGTTAATACAACCGTAAACCGCACCTCACCAACGCCCAGTTCTACGTCTTTAATCATGTTTAACGTAACCAGGTCTTTCTTCAAGTCCGGTTCTTCTACGGTACTCAAGGCCCGTATAATATCTTCTTTCTTAATTCGTAATTCGCCCATAGTGATAATCAAACGGGAGTGAACGGGCTAATTCCGCGTTACCGACCGTTCCTTGCTAACCACAAAGGTAACTAGTAAGTTTCTTATAGGACTAGCTTATCGCAATCTCTTTGTAATCGATCGGTTCAGTGGCCCAGAGCCTGCGTAATGCGTTGTATTCGTTCGCTTACTTCCGCCCGTTCCGAGCTTACATCTACGGGCATCCGTTCAAGATCGGTCAGAAGCTTAGTCAGAAACTGAAGATGAACCACTGAATTTTCCTGAAAGGGACGATGATTCAATGCTTTGGTAATCTTCTCCCAGTCTTTCGTAAACTGTTGGAGCGACGCATCAAAGTACGTCTGCTGAAATTTTTCGAAGATGTAGGTCTCGGCCATTTCACTGGGGTGAACCAGATCACTCGCGTAAAAGCGGTAGTCCCGTAAATCATCTAACAGGAGTTCATACGCCGGAAAATACATGACATCGGCGTAATCGCTTACCAAGTAGTGACAGGCCGCCCGGAGAATGGACTTACTCACTGAATTATCCATCATCCCATCTTTGGCATGACGTACCGGACTGACGGTTAGAAGTACACGTAAACCAGGATTTACTGCCTTTAGTAAGGCATACACCGTGCCAAACTCCTTGCAAATGGTCTTAACACTCAATAAATCGCGGTTAAAGATCCGGGCGGGTTGCTTGTGGCAGTTGGCCACATACGTGGGCGGTTCTAGCAATCGATACACCCAAGCTGAGCCCAAGGTTAGTACCAGTAAATCAGCCCGACGGAGTTCTTCGGCTAATTGATCCAGCTCCCGTTGCATCCGTAATCGCAGTTCTTCCTGACTCGCAGCGGCTATCGATGAATGTGTATCGTAATGCAGCCAGCGGCCGTCTCGTTCCAGAAATAACCGATCATCCACGGGTTCCTTCGCCAGGGCATACTGCAAGATGCGGTACAGAGCCAGCGGACTGAATAAGGTACCAAAAGGCTGATACATCCCTCCGATTTTATGAGCCTGTAACCGCTTCCCGAGTACTTCGGCAAAGCAGGAACCCATTGAAACAACCCGGGATTGTAAACCTAGTTTCCAGGAAGAAGGAGGAATGGAAAATTCGGTGCGAAAGTGCATGCCGTTTTAAATTTTCAGGGATTCGGCGTTCAAACCCTACGCCGAATCCCTGGATCTTAAGCGTATTCGCGAGCTCCAAAAATAGCACTGCCCACGCGAACGAGCGTACTACCTTCCTGCAAAGCCGTCTCGTAATCGCTGCTCATGCCCATCGACAATTCTTTGAGTTCGCAACGCTCGGACACGGGAACGGTAGCTTTCATGCGTTCGAAAAATTGCTTCAAACCCCGAAATTCCAGCCGAACCTGAATTAAATCATCGGTATTGGAAGCCATCCCCATCAGACCCACAATACGGATATTTTTTAATCCGGCCAGGGCTTCGGAGTGGAGGGCTGCTTCGGCTTCCTGCTGGCTGAAACCAAATTTGGTCTCTTCCTGAGCAATGTGAATTTGCAGCAGACAATCAATCACCCGCTTCGCCTTGGCTGCCTGCTTGTTGATTTCAAGCAGTAGTTTAAAGCTATCTACGGAATGGATCAATGATACAAACGGAGCAATGGGTTTTACCTTGTTGGTCTGCAAATGACCAATCATATGCCACTCAATGTCTTTCGGTAACACTTCCCACTTCGCTACCATGTCCTGTACTTTATTTTCGCCGAATGTTTTGCATCCGGCATCGTACGTTTCCTGAAGTACTTCTACGGGGTGAGTCTTAGTAACGGCAATCAAACGGGCCGGGTAACCAGCCATGTTTTTGGTAATTTTATTCAGATTTTCAACGATGCTCATTCTTAAAACGTTTGTACAAAAGTAGTGCTTATCTAGGCTATGTACTACTTTTACGAGTGATTGTCCGCCTAATTCTCCGGTAAGTGGTTGACTTCTCCACGCTTAGGCGTAGTTTTGTCTGCCCGTACCTCCATCATTATTACTCTATATGGAACCATACGATTACACCCGATCAACACCGAAAAAAGATTCTGACAAGAAAGGTTACTTCATTGCAGCTCTCGTCGTGATGGCCGGACTGGTCGCAGTATTAGGTTTTCTGTACTTTAAAGAACGTAATGAACGCGAAACGTTATCTTCCCGCTCAGTAGTTCAGAAACGGGAAATTTTAAAGGCGAACACTAAACTCGATTCCATTGCAACCCAGCTCGACGCCAAAATTGCCGAAATTCGTATGCTTGGCGGCAATATCGACGAATTGATGCAGTTAAAAACGCAGCTGGAAATTGACAAGCAGCGACTGGTAAACGCAACGGCCGATGAAGTCAAAAAGTTTGAAGCCAAACTGGAACAGTATAAAGATTTACTGAAGCAAAAGGACCGTGACATTGTTCGTTTGAAAGAAGAAAACGGCTCGTTAACGACTCAGAATCAGGAATTAGCTACCAGTAATGAGGGACTAAAAACGGAGCTAAATTCGGCCAGACAGGCGTACGACGATTCCGTTAATGCTCTGAAAGTCAACAATAAAGAATTAAACGATCGGATTAGCGTAGCGGCGGCTCTGAAAGCTCAGAATGTCATGGTATATGCCATTAATTCGAAAGGTAAAGAGCGGGAAAAAATCAAAGCCGACAAAATTGATCAGATTCGAATTGCTTTCGGACTGGGTGACAATACCCTGACTGAACGTAATGGCAAGGAAATTTTCGTTCGCGTCCTTGATCCTACCGGAGCGGTTATCTCCGATATGGCCACCGGTTCGGGAACGTTTATGTATCAGAGTAAGGAAATGATCTATACCGTTAAAAAGGATATTACTTACCAGGGGAATAATCAGCAGGTAGACGTGATCTATAAACGTAACATTCCCTTCAAGAAAGGAAAACATACGATTGAGCTGTACGCCGAGGGTGTGAAAATTGGCGATGGAATCTTCGAGGTCCGTTCTGGTTTATTTTAGGTAACCCGCGTTTTACTACTCAACCTAAGGCGTCCTGACCTCTACCGTCAGGACGCTTTTTTTGTATTCAGTGTTGCTTTTTCCCAGGGAATGTTTTTGCAAATCAGAGAATTTACGTACTTTTGCGGCTCATTTTTCGAGTATTATCCTTTTTATCACATTTTCCGTACTAACACATGTCACAAAAACAGTACGAGACAGTATTCATCCTCACTCCCGTTTTGTCTGACGTCCAGACGAAGGATGCTGTCGACAAATTCAAAAAAATTCTGACCGATAACGGTTCTGAACTGATCCACGAAGAATCTTGGGGTCTGAAAAAACTGGCCTACCCGATTCAGGGAAAAGGAACGGGCTTCTATCACCTGGTAGAATTCACAGCGAACCCGGACGTAATCGCTACGCTTGAAACGGAATACCGTCGTGATGAGCGGGTAATGCGTTTTCTGACGATTGCTCTGGACAAGCATGCCATTGCGTATAACGAACGCAAGCGTAAAGGTCTGGTGGGCAAGAAACAAGAAGCTCCCGCTGAATAATTAAACGTTAGTAGTTATTCGTTGCTGGTTGTTTGATTGAACAACTAACAACTGATAACCAACAACCAAACTATTCCACGACTATGTCATTGCAGAACGAACCTCTGGATAAAAACCAGAACCGCAAAAAATATGACCGCTTCAAGAAAGCCGGCATTAAATACATCGATTACAAAGATCCTAACTTCCTTCTCAAGTTATTGAACGAGCAAGGTAAGATCCTTCCCCGCCGTCTGACGGGTACGACACTCAAAAACCAACGTAAAGTAGCTCAAGCGGTGAAACGTGCTCGTCACATCGCTCTGTTGCCTTACGTCGGCGATTCACTGAAGTAGTTTTCCGTTTTCAGTTGTCCAGTTATGACTCGTTTTATAACTGACAACTAAAAACTGTAAACAGAAAACTTATCTTAAACTCATTCGAAAGAAATGGAAGTTATTCTCAAAACCGATATCGCGGGATTGGGTTATAAAAACGATCTGGTAGCCGTTAAACCTGGCTACGGACGTAACTACCTGATTCCCCAAGGCTTCGCGGTAATGGCCAGCGAAACCAACAAAAAAGTTCTGGCTGAAAACATCAAGCAAGCCGCTCACAAAGCTGAAAAGCTGAAGAAAGATGCTGAAGATTTAGCTGCCGCAATCGGTGATCTGACGCTGGAAATCCCTGCTAAAGTAGGTGAGAGCGGACGTATCTTCGGTCGTGTAACGAACACGCAAATCTCTGACACGCTGAAAACGAAAGGGTTTGACGTAGATCGTAAGAAAATCACGCTGGATTCTGAAGTAAAATCACTCGGCGAATACACTGCTACGCTTGACCTCCACAAAGAAGTGAAGCACAAAGTGAAATTCGTAATCGTAGGCGAATAAGCTTCAATCCCTCTTAAAAAGCCCTGATCAGGATAATCTGATCAGGGCTTTTTGTTTGTTTACCAGTTTGCATAGGGCACCTTCCTACTTCAATACATTCGCTGTTCCAGATTTATACTCTGGAACCCGCCTGCTGTGCATTTGTGATTCACAGGATTACAAATCCTTTCCAGACCGCTTTCGGATTGCAAATCCGAAAGAGCCACTTCAATCCAGACTTGCCAACCCCAAAGGGGTTCAATGTCATTAGCCCCGTATGCAATGCGGGGTACGTACCACCCGTCCCGCTATCTTTACCGGCTTTATCCTACAAACCCAAAACTCTAAACTAAAAACTCCTTTTCCCTAGGTAAACGCCCAAGTCTTTTTACCTTTGCCTCGCTGAAAAGCCAAACTTTAGGGGTGCCCGTTGTTTCGGGCTGAGACATACCCTTTGAACCTGACCAGGTTAGGACCTGCGTAGGGAAAAGTGAGGATCTTACATACTACAGGAGTATACCCGTTTGTACGGTTATATCCATTCGTTACCCTCCCTTCGTTCGTCTCTCCCCTGGTTTGTGCTTTCATGCCACATGAAACGCATGATAACTGT
>NZ_JBMDWJ010000285.1:0-7826 GCF_048595215.1 Siphonobacter sp. | reverse complement strand
TCGGTAAAAGGGAAGGTTACGAAAGTTGTTGAGGCCTGGATTCTGGAAGATGATCTCATTTCCGTTGAAATGGCGGTAATCGGTAAAGTACAGCGGTTTCTCCAGAAACGTACCCGCCTGCACGGCGTATGAGAATGAATTTCGCAGAATGCTAAGCTCATCCCGTATCCCCAATTCAATTTGATTAAATGATTGTCCGTTTGTCCAGCCGTGTCGGTACGCTCCGGTAAGCTCGGGCGAACGGTTGGAAAGCGTATACCGTCGTCCATTCATAATGGCCGCTTTGGCCAGGGGTCGGTACGAAAAGTCCACCGTTAGTACAGTGGCCTGATGATGAGGAAAAGCCGTTTGGTTGGCCAACGCTCTATTTTCGGGATCGTTGGAAGTAAAGGCAACATCCGGCCGGTCTACCCAGCCTCGGGTTACATTGTTCGTCAGGGCATTCCGCTCCTGCCAACTCACCGCCGCCGATACGGAGAGTCGGTTCCCCAATTTCTGCGTTCCGGCTAATGTCAAGTACGACTTTTCGTAAAGCTTCATGTAATTACGTTCCTGAAAAAGCGTATAAAAGGTGTTCAGGGATTCCGGTATGGGATTCGCCGGATTGAACTGAAACACATTGCGGCCTCCACTGAGTCGTACCGAAGTGTTTTCGACGGTGTACCCCAGGGAAAGACCCCCGTTGAGTCGCTGGCGAGCAAACGAATACCGTCCCGCCAGCGAGGCATTCCAGCTTTTGACCTTCGAGAGCCGTTCCACGTAACTGAGTCTGGTTTTCAATACGTATCCCTCCACGGCATTGAAAAATTCACTTTTCGTCAAATCAAACACCGGTGACTCAAAGGTCAGTACTCGTGGATACCATTCCAGCTCCTTTCGTTGCCCATACCGATACGTATGGCCGGTCAGTAACTGCATGAATTTAAACTTGGGCAGATTTCGAATGGAATCTTTGCGAATTTTTACTTCATTGGCTTTGTACAGGCTATCCGCTCGCTGGTAGCCCTGCGTTTCCAGGCTCGTCAGCGGTACCTGCCGTTCCCCTTCCCAGAAGGTCGAAGGTCGTTTGCGGGCCAGGGTATCAATTTCGAACGACCAGTTTCGCGTAACAGTGACGTCTTCCCCCGCCTTTTTCCGCTCCTTCCGGTCTTCTTTTTCCAGTTGGTTCACCATTTTTCGTAACTGCTTACGTGTTGCCTGCGTGGGTGCGGGCGTGTTGGTTTTACGCAGCGTTGTTGCTATTTCCTTGTCGATTTTCTCATCGACTACTTCCGGAATCTGGTGATACTTGGGATTTAGCTTGACCTGATAATTTCGAACGGACGTAATGTAGCGAGTTTCGCCCTTGGCTCCCAGAATATTGATTTTAGCGTTCGTTTCCAGCTGTACGGGCATCCAGACACCCTCAAAAGGTGAGAATAATTGCCGGATGCCGTACTGCGTCCCGCTTTCGTCCTGAAAGCTAAAGTCCAGACTATGAATACTCCAGCTACCTTCGATGAGATTTAGCGTACCATCCAATACGTTGAGGCCTTTGCTGCGGGGTGTTACTTTGATTTTGTTGACGATCAATCCCCGATCATTGAAGAAGCCCAAATATTCGAAGCGGTACAGTCCAAACGATTTCGGCGACAAAGGAGAGACGATTTCACCCAGCATCGGATTATAAAAACTCAGGCGGGCAAAATTGATGGCTGGATTGCTGCCCGGTGGTAAATTCGAACGAATGGATACTACTTTTTCGGTCACCTGGTTGGGCTGGCGAAAGTTCAGGTCATTGATTGATTCCAGAATATACGTGGTTCCTACCTGCAGGTTGGCTTTCTTGAGGGCATCCTCAAATAGAAAAGGAACTTTTTCAATGCGAAAATTTCCTTTCACGTACGTCCGGGCCGACCAGGTATCCACTTCCAACTGATGAAAACGGGCCGTAGCAATGGCCTTCCGCATGATCGTATAAGCCGGATCTTCCTTGCTCTTCCCGATTCGTACTTCGGCTAGCTTTATTGCGATTTCCTGCAAGGACACATTCAGCGTCTGCCAGTCGGCGGAAACTTCTATGTTTCGGGTTTCGGTCTGGTGATTTAGGTATTGAAACTGTAGTTCGTAGGAACCCGGTTTCAGGGCAATTTCGTACTTACCTTCTCCGTTCGACATGGTTCCCGTCGAAGTACCTTTTACCTGAATGGAAGCATAGGGAAGTATTTCGCCACTTTTACTGGTAATCGTTCCCCGGACACCCTGAGCCCAGGCATGATTGAAAAAAAAGCAGGTAAGAATAAGCAGGAGAAGTTTTTTCACCGGAAAACGGTTTAATGGTCTTTCTTCATTATGCAAAAAACAACGAAAGGGTTGCATGTACTCGCATTCAGGCAAGTACAAAATCCTGAGAGAACTAAACATTCACTTCCCTATTGCCAACCCTCGCTCCTTTATGTTTTGCCATCAAAAGTTACTGATTTCCAATGGATTTCAAAGTTAAACACCGATAAGACAATGCAATACTATTAAAATTAAACGTTACTAAAACGTTATAAAAACTGATTTTATAAAATTTGGTGTACTTATTATTCCTTAGAATCGATCGCTGAAAGCCCATTGTAAAAAGGCTGGCAATACAGCTCCCCACGTTTCCGGATTATGCTGTCCGCCCTCTACTTCCAGATAGGTAAAATCCGTTTCCCGCGTATACCCCTTCCTTTCCAATTCGTGCATCAAATCATACGTATCGTCAATCGCGTCGATGATACCATTATTATTTCGATCGTCCTTTTCATCATCCGTCCCTGCTTCAAACCAGAATTTCAGAGCGGGTTTACCAAGGGTATTTCGAATCTGTACGTGCATGATACGGTCATTAGTATCATCGTAGCCTTCATCATACGCCCGACTTCGCCACCAGAGTGCTCCCGAGAAAACACCCACCTTCGAGAATACGTCCGCATGATTCCAGCACACATCCAGAGCTGAAAGTCCACCCAGTGAGAAACCCGCATACACCCGGTTTCCCCGCTCTTTTCGTACGCGAAAGTGCTTTTCAACGTATGGTAGCAGTTCATTGAGTACAAATTGGGTATGAGCCTCTGCCCGATCACCCCTCCCCTTGTAATCGGGTTGGTGAGCGGTTCCGTATTCCGAGAGCCGTCGTTCATTCGCGTGAATCCCTACGACCAGCAAATCGGGCACTTGATTTTTCTGGTATAACTTTTCTAGGGTTTCCTGAAGACGCAAACGTTCAAAATCCTGCCCGTCATTGAGGTACAGGGTGGCGTACGACTGGGTAGACGATTCATAATCCGGGGGAAGCAAAATCGTCAGGGAAACTGGTCGCTCCAGGGAATGGGAAGTTAGCGTTACCGCATGACTCGTGACAGTGAATGGATGCAAGGGCGTAGAATTAAAATCAGCCGACGTGCTTTTCCGCTGGAAATCAGTACACGGCGGGTAAAAATGGGTAAGTTACGAGTTATTTCAAGACCGAACAAGTGCAGTAAACCAAATTAAATTTTACTCAAATTTGATTTACTTCTTTATTGGAGGCAAAACAAGCTTAAAAACCCATTAATTATTTGGATTCTTTAAAAATCGAAATAATCTTGTAGGCTCTAACTTCATCAGCTAGTGAACGAACAGTACATTAAGTATTACTCGCATTCTCTCCATCGGGATATTGAGTTATTGGTGTTTGGACATTGGGGCTATCCGGTTTTAGTATTTCCGACCAGCCAGCACCGTTACTATGAAGCGAAGGATGTACAATTAGTAGAGTCCGCCCGCTCGCTCATTGAAGCCGGTAAAATTAAGTTATACTGCGTCGATACGATTGATTCGGACTCTTGGTACGCCCGGCATTTACACCCGTCAGCCCGGGTCTATCAGGCTAGTTTGTACGACCGTTTTCTGAACGAAGAACTGATTCCCTGGATGCAACGCGAAAATCACACGCCTACCGTCGCCGTGAGTGGATGTAGTTTCGGTGGTTTTCACGCGGCTAACGTGGCGTTTCGCCACCCCGAGAAAGTCTCCCATCTATTTACGATGGGAGCCGCTTTCGACATTCGGAATTTTATGGACGGCTATTACGACGACAACGTCTATTTCAATAATCCACCCGATTATCTGCCCCATTCCCATGACGCAAACCTGTGGCGGATGCAGATTATTTTGGGTACCTGTATCTCCGATTTTTGCCGGCCTTCTACCGAGCATCTTTCGCAAATTCTGAGTACCAAACAAATTCCACACTGGCTCGATGTGCGGTGGCATGGTACCCACGACTGGCCCATCTGGCGGGAAATGTTTCCCGAATACCTCGCAAGAATTTAAACCCTTTAGCATCCGTTACTAACGGACCCCAACCACTCCCTTTTCTTATGAAAAAAATCGGCATTCTCCACGGTATGGAAAACACCTTTCCGGCGGCTTTTGTGGAACGAGTTAATCTGATCGCCCCCGAAGGAATTAGGGCTGAGCCCGTCAGCGTTGGAAAAGTAGTACAGGGTGAAGCCAGTGAGTATGCTGTGATTATTGATCGGATTTCGCAGGACGTCCCTTTCTATCGGTCGTACCTGAAAAATGTGGCTCTCACGGGTACTATTGTTATCAATAACCCTTTCTGGTGGAGTGCGGACGAGAAGTTTTTTAATAACGCTCTGGCTACCCAAATTGGCGTTCCGGTGCCGAATACGGTACTGCTGCCCTCGAAAGTACGACCCGACGACACGCAGGAAACTTCGTTCCGGAATCTGGCTATGATGCCTTGGGAGGAGATTTACCAGTACATTGGATTTCCGGCCTTCATGAAGCCGCACGCGGGTGGTGGCTGGAAAAATGTCTATAAAGTAGATAATCCGGATCAACTCTTTCAGGCTTATAATGAAACGGGTCAGTTAGTCATGCTTCTGCAGGAAGCCATTGATTTCGAATCGTACTACCGTTGCTACTGTATTGGCGGCAAGCACGTCCGGATTATGCCCTACGAGCCCCGTAACCCGCATCACCTCCGCTATGCCGCCGATTTTCCGGAAAACGCGGCGTTAATGAAAACGATGGAAGACTATGTCCTTCGCCTCAACCGGGCTTTGGGCTACGACTTCAATACGGTCGAATTTGCCGTGCGGGATGGTGTACCTATTGCCATCGACTTCTGCAATCCAGCTCCCGATGCCGATGTGTATTCGGTGGGCGAAACCAACTTTGAGTGGGTGGTCGAAACGGCCGCAGCCTATGCCATCGAACGGGCTCTTACCTACGAAGAAGGCAAACTCAACTTAACCTGGGGCGATTTCACCAAAGCCGGTGTAATGAATCAGCCGCTGACGAGTTTTTAAGCCGGGTTTGTGGAGTTTGAGTGGGTTTAAGGTTTGATTTAAAGTTTAAAGCACGTTTGATTGTTTGAAATTGCCTGTGTATGAATCTTTTCAAACCTTAAACGTTCATCAAACCATTTCAAACTTTAAACGCCTCAAACTTACTCCCAATCCACCTCTGTATCATCCCAATTCCTCAGCCCTTATGCCCGTATTTACCCTTGGCATTGAAGAAGAGTTTCAAACCATAGATCCCGAAACCCGCGAACTTCGCTCGCACATGAGCAAGATTGTGGACGGTGGAAAAATTATCCTGCAGGAACGGGTCAAGGCAGAAATGCACCAGGCCGTTGTGGAAGTGGGTACGAATATCTGTACCAACATTCAGGAAGCCCGCGAGGAAGTCACGTACTTACGCCGGGAAATCATGGAGCTGGCCGACAAGCAGAATCTGCGGATTGCGGCGGCGGGTACGCACCCCTTTTCTGATTGGGTGGATCAGCTCATCACGCCCAATCCCCGGTACGACCAGCTTATCAGCGAAATGCGGGATGTCGCCCGTTCTAACCTGATTTTTGGCCTGCACGTGCACGTCGGCATACCGAGCCGCAACGAAGGGCTGGAAATCATGAATGCCGTCCGGTATTTTCTCCCGCACATTTACGCCCTCAGTACGAACTCGCCCTTCTGGTGCGGACGCGACACGGGCTTCAAAAGTTACCGCTCCAAGGTATTCGACAAGTTTCCGCGTACGGGTATTCCCGAGTTTTTCAACACCGCCAACGAGTACGACGAGTACATCAACTTACTGGTCAAGACTAATTGCATCGACGACGGCAAGAAAATCTGGTGGGACATTCGCCTGCATCCGCATTTCGATACGGTTGAGTTTCGCATCTGTGACATTCCCATGCGGGTGGATGAAACCATTTGTCTGGCGGCTCTCATGCAGGCTCTGGTGGTGAAAATTTACAAATTAATGCGGCAGAATCTGAACTTCCGGCTTTACCGCAAGGCTCTCATCAGTGAGAACAAATGGCGGGCAGCCCGGTACGGAATCTCGGGAAAACTGATTGATTTCGGCCGTCAGGAAGAAGTACCTTACGAAACGCTCGCTCAGGAATTAATGGAGTTTGTGGACGATGTACTCGATGAACTCGGCAGTCGTAAGGAAGTGGAATACATCAATACGATTTTGAAGATGGGTACGGGAGCGGACCGGCAGCTGGCCGTCTGGGAACAGACGCAGGACCTCAAAAGTGTAGTGGATTACATCGTCGAAGAAACCCGCCACGGGATTCGATAAAAGGCTGTGTTTTTGCAAACGTATACCGATCTTTACCTTTTATTTTTCAGCTTTTTGAACCACAAAAAGCGATAAGTTATTAACTACGAGTAGATTAACTTGGTTTTATGAAGCAGATACGGTTAGCCATTCTGGATTTATATAATGGTGTTCCTAATGAAGGAATGCGATGTATTCAGCAATTAGTACAGGAATTTTCGGAGGAAATTGGCGGCTGCGTCGTGCAAATTTTTGACGTTCGGCAGCAAGGTGAGTTACCCGCTCTGGCCGATTTTGACATTTTCATCTCGACGGGTGGGCCCGGAAATCCACTCGAAACGGGTGATTGGGGTACGGCTTATTTCGATCTGATTGATCAGGTTTTCGAACACAACAAAACGCAGACTGCCAAGAAATTTTTACTGCTTATCTGTCACTCGTTCCAGATGGTGAGTCATCACCTGGGCATTGGTACGGTGACGCGTCGCAAATCAACTAGCTTCGGTACATTCCCGATTCACAAAACGGCCAATGGTTACGACGAACCGTACCTGGAATTACTCCCTGATCCCTTCTGGGCGGTGGATTCGCGGGATTACCAAATCATCAATGCTAACTTTTCGCGGATTGATGCCATCGGAGCGAAAGTGCTTTGCCGGGAAAAAATCCGTCCCCACGTGCCGCTGGAACGGGCGATTATGGCGGTCCGGTTTTCACGCGAAGTATTCGGTACTCAATTTCACCCCGAAGCCGATGCCGTGGGGATGTTACGCTACTTCCAGCAGCCCGAGAAACAGAAACAGGTCATTGACGAACACGGATACGAGAAGTACCAGAACATGGTCGATCACCTCAACGACCCGGACAAAATTCTGTTAACGGAGTCCGTGATTATTCCGACGTTTTTGCGGGATGCCTACCATAAACTGGCCGCTAACTAATCCCCTACTGCACTCTTTATCCATTCGATATGATTTCAGCGATTCGTCGGACCTACAATGCCGCTTTTTCGGAAGAAAAGTACCAGGCCTTTCTGGATTCGATTCACCAGGACTGGCCCAACCAACTGGAATTTCGTCTGGCCGAAACGCCCGTTTTTGTTCCGGCTTCCTTACGCGAAAAGCTCGTTACTGCCTGCGAATCGTTTATTGATACCATTACCGCTCCGGATTTCAAGGCAAAGACCGAAGCGGCCATTCCACCGGATCAGCGGGTTCCTAACGAAAATGAAC
>NZ_JBMDWJ010000284.1:0-10373 GCF_048595215.1 Siphonobacter sp. | reverse complement strand
TTACCGCCGACGAGGAAGGGCACGGCATAGGCTCCCACAAGACCGAAAAGTCCAATCCACTGAACTTCGTACTGCGTGGCCTGCCAGACGGTAAAGAGGGTGATCGCCACCATCAGTCCAAAAGCGACGGGCGGCGGCAGAAAATGGTAAAAGTAAAACGCCGCATAGGTAGTTAGATACGCCGTAGCAACGCCGCCACTCAGGAGTACGGCACTGTAGGTCAGATACTTGGGTTTCAGCCACAGGGCCAGTCCCGTTAAACCCGCTCCCAGTCCCCAGCCCAGCAGCAAACGACCCCAGGGACCAATCAGATCATTGTCGAAGGCATATTTTACGAAAATGGCCATGCCGATTACCAGAGCCGCGATCCCTATTTTACTCAGGAGGTTGCCACCGATGTACTCTTCCGTGGGCGTTTGCGAACGCGTAACGGGACGGGGAGCCGCTACCGGTGGTGGTGGTACGGAGATCGGACGCGGGGGTACGGCAACGGGAGGTACGGGGGGCGTTGAGGGTACAGAGGCGGTTTCTTCGCCGCGTCGAAGCAGGAGCAGTTCCCGCTCAATCTGACGGAGGTGTTGCTGATAGATCGCCAGCTGGCCGGAAAGTCGTTGTACTTCGGCTTCCAGAGCGTCGATTCTGGTTTTTTCATTCATGATTGAAGGGTACGTAAGGTGGGTTGGATATACGTACGGTAAGCGTCATCCATAGGTTTAAAAACTACGAACTTATTGAATGACAAAATTCATCCGATCCAGACCCGTATTTTTAGTAATGCGATCATACGCATAAATCTGTACTTCATACATGCCCTTTTCCTTAATGGGCAGGCTGCCCTCAAAAATATTATCGATCCCGGCAAAATTCAAAGGCACTTCGCCCCGAGCTACACCATCTTTTTTCACAAAGGCTTTTACCTCAATCTGCTCGGAATTCCAGACCCCGCCTTTGGTAATGACGCAACCGCACATCATCACCAGATTGATTTTCAGTTTAACCTGATTATCTTTCAATGCATTGAGACTCAAAACCTGATGCGTTTGTGGTTCAAGAATATCGAGCATAAAACCGGGGATTTCCAGGATGATTCCTTCACCGTCAATGGCCTTCCCGGGAATGAGCCAGAGCTGCGTACTGGCCTTGACCGCAGCACTTTTCCGGTTGACGGGTGCCGTGGCTTCAATGGTTACAAACGTGGGGGCATCGAGTTTAAGATTTGCTTCAAAGCGGGCGGTCTGGTCATCCGTCAGGCGGTCGTACCGCTGATGGGGCGTTTTGAGCATTAGGTCAGTATTGCCGGAATTACCCGTCGTCAAGCCCTGGGCTAGAATTTCACCCGTCAGGTCATGGCGAATAACGACGTAAGCCCCGCCAATACCCGTACCAATAAATTTGGCGTCTTTAGCCCGGGCCCGAACGACTACTTTGGTCGATTGAGCAAATCCGTAACACGCCACTAGGCAGAGCAGAAAAGTAGTAATGAAGTGTTTCATACAGGTTTTAACTGAGGAAGAAAAATGTTTTGGAAAGGAAGAGTGACTGAAACAACAAGTATACTGTATTCCAGTAAGATTGTAGACTACTAGCTTTGATTTCTTCCCAACAAAAAAGACCTGAACCGTTTCCAGCTCAGGTCTTTTTCTGTCTTCAGTCTCAAATTACAGACCGAATTCAGCTTTTACTTTCTCTACGTAGTCGAGTTTTTCCCAGGTGAAGAGCTCAACTTCGAGTTCTTTCGTAGCTCCATCGGGTGATTTGAACGTCTTCGTCACTACTTTCGATTCCCGTCCCATGTGGCCGTAGGCCGCTGTTTCGGAATAGATCGGGTTACGTAGTTTCAGACGTTGCTCGATGAAGTACGGACGCATATCGAAAATCTTCTCTACTTTCAAAGCGATGTCACCGTCGGACAGTCCTACTTTCGAGGTTCCGTAGGTGTTTACGTAGATACCGCAGGGCTCGGCTACACCAATGGCATAGGATACCTGAACGAGTACTTCATCCGCTACACCCGCTGCGACCAGGTTTTTGGCAATGTGACGCGTCGCGTAAGCTGCTGAACGGTCTACTTTCGAGGGATCTTTACCCGAGAAAGCTCCACCGCCGTGTGCACCTTTACCACCGTAGGTATCAACGATGATTTTACGGCCCGTCAGACCCGTATCCCCGTGGGGACCACCGATCACGAATTTACCCGTTGGGTTGATGTGGTACGTAATTTCGCCCTCGAATAGGCCACGTAATTCGGGCTTCAGACTGGCCTTTACGCGGGGAATGACAATGGCTACCACATCCTCGCGAATTTTGGCGAGCATGGTTTCATCGTCCGCGAAATCGTCGTGCTGGGTAGAAACGACAATCGTATCGATCCGCTGGGGAACGTTATCATCGTTGTACTCAATCGTCACCTGCGATTTGGCATCGGGACGAAGGTAGGGCATTAGCGAAAGTTCGTTGTTCCGGATGTCGCTCATCGTCTTTAGAATCTTGTGAGCTAAGTCCAGAGCTAAGGGCATGTAGTTGTCCGTTTCGCGGGTCGCGTAACCAAACATCATCCCCTGATCACCGGCACCCTGTTCTTCGGGGCTGGAACGATCCACACCCTGATTGATATCCGCAGACTGTTCGTGAATGGCCGAAAGAACACCGCAGGAATGAGCTTCGAACATGTATTCCGACTTCGTGTACCCAATCTTGCGAATCACGTCACGAGCAATGCTCTGTACGTCGAGGTACGTTGAAGACTTCACTTCACCCGCCAGAATAACCTGGCCCGTCGTTACCAGCGTTTCACAAGCTACTTTGGATTGGGGGTCGAAGGCTAAAAAATGATCAATGAGGGCATCTGAAATTTGGTCTGCCACTTTATCGGGGTGTCCTTCAGATACAGACTCAGAAGTGAACAAATAAGGCATGTTCTGTAAATTAGAATGATTTTGGGAGTTACGAATCCATGTAAACTTTTCGTAGTCCTCGGCCAAAGGAAGGAATTGAACGTTTTTGACTGTTGCTGAAATAGCTGATTACTAGCAACAAAGTCCGTATCGTCAAACCACCGTAGCGTTCTAGACTCGGTTGGTGCCCTAACTGGAGCCTCTGGATACTTTTGCAAAATTGTACATTCAGCGGAAATTCACCAAATATGTAGGCTTACCGTTTGAACATTTCCGAGATATTTCTCTTAAAAACGTCAAAAGCAGCCATCGTAAAGGGAATAACGGGTACTGAATACAGAACGCCCAGGTCTTCCCGAAGCGAAGTTTCCTCATCCAGAAAGCGAAAAATCAGGGGAGCGGGGTTCTTGCGGAACAAATCGGTAAAGACTGCTGCCGCTGAATACCGATTTTTCAGGAATACATTCAGGAGTACCTGATCATAAAAACGGTACTGAGCCGAGATGGGTCGGTTGGTTACCGGAGACTGCGAGAAGTTTTTTTCCAATTGACGCACCAACGCCTGCAGTCGCTTTTGCGTACGCGTAAACGTGTAACCCGTACTGGCCCGGGTGTATCCCCCGGCGGTTCCAATCCGGATGACGTGCGGCGAAGGTTGTTCGGGCATCGGCTCGTCACTCATGGGAATGATGCCCGTTTCTTCTTCCGTAATCTCGTAGGTTTCCAAACTGAAAAAATCCTTCAGATAAGCTCGCAACGCTTCGTCGTATTCGTTCGGTGTCAGTAGAGCAGGTGTGAAGAGCGTGAACTCAACGAGTGCTTCCGTCGCGGAAAAAGGCATGACGTATACAAACCGACATTCGTTCTTCTGTTCGATCCGGAAGTCCATCATGATCGGTGTTTCGGGATCGAATACCGGTTTTTCAGTACGAACTACCCAGCCCTTGAAATGCTGTAAGAGTTCCTGCCAGCGAGGGGCGGGTAGAGCAGCGGCTTCTTTGGTTAAGTTTCGAATGGCCTGCATGGGAGTCGTACTGTCGAAACACCACGCAGCCCGGTACTCACCCTTTGAAGTTTGCACCAGAGCCGAATCCTGCGAGGTTTCCACCGAATGCAGGTCCGCAAATAGATACTGAATGTTGGGATTACGGGAAAGATCAGCCCGTATCGAAGCGTAAAAATCCTTACCCCGAAGGAGCTTGTACTGGTGCTGGCCGAGGTCTAATTGTTGGGAAAAACCCTCAGTTCCGTGAAACCAGAGCTTATTCCAGTGCCGATACAGAATGGATTCAAACGCTCCTTCACCCGCCTGCCAGAAGGCCCAGGTACGGTCGTTACGGGTTTTGGGTTCCCGGTCAATAATCAGAATCTGCTTATGACGTAAGGTGCTGTGATTGAGGTAATAGGCCAGACTCAGCCCGGCCATCCCTCCGCCCGTAATGATGATGTCGTACTTCAAGGCAAATCAGGGGAAATTGTGAGGATACAACCCAAAATTAGGCGTACTTGTTTTACGAGCAGTATATACCTAAAACGCAAACAGCCTCGCTTATAACAAGCGAGGCTGTCTCATGTACTACATACGTAATGTTAATTCATCCGTTACACGTGCACGTGACGTTCGGCGTGGTAACTGGAACGAACCAGTGGTCCCGCTTCGACGTACTTGATGCCGCGTCGTTCGCCTTCCTCCTTGTACATCGCGAAGGTATCGGGGTGAATCCATTCGATCACTTCATGGTGCATTTTGGTCGGTTGCAGGTACTGGCCCAGCGTCAGAATATCCAGTCCGTTTTCGACCAGATCATCCATCGCTTTAAAGACTTCTTCCTGCGTCTCGCCCAGGCCCAGCATAATGCCGGTCTTGGTACGCTTACCGAACGCTTTTGTACGCTGAATTTGCTCCAGACTGCGGCTGTATTTAGCCTGCGGACGGACGGGACGGTATAACCGCTCCACAGTTTCCATATTGTGTGAAACCACTTCCTGACCAGCCGAAATCATGCGTTCCAAAGCAGGCCAATTTCCTTTCGTATCCGGAATCAGGGTTTCAATCGTCGTACTCGGACTCAATTCTTTCGTCAGACGAACCGTATCATACCAGATTTCTGCTCCCCGGTCTTTCAATTCGTCACGGTTCACGGACGTAATCACGGCGTGTTTCACGCCCATGATTTTAATGGCCTCAGCCACGCGTCGGGGTTCGTCGGCGTCATATTCGTTCGGACGGCCTGTCGCTACCGCACAGAACGTACAGGAACGCGTACAGACATTGCCTAAAATCATAAACGTGGCCGTACCCGCTCCCCAGCATTCGCCCATGTTGGGACAGTTGCCCGACTGACAAATGGTGTGAAGCTTGTATTCATCCACCACCTGCCGCACATTGCGGTATTCCGGACCCGTCGGGAGTTTTACTCGCAACCATTCGGGTTTACGGGTAGAAGAACCCGGTCTGTTTAAACCAGCCGGTTCAGTTTTCGTAATAACGGGTAGCTCGATCATCCCAATATCAATTGCTGATTTGACAAACAATGGGTTTATCAACGTAAATACAAAGGTAATGAGCTAACCGGGAATGCGTAGAAAAAGTTGCCTTGCGTAAGTATTTTAGAGGAAACCCAGCTGATCGTTGGGAGAGGGGCTTTCGGGAAGAAAAATAATTTTTACAGAGGTTTTGTCCGCAAATCTTTGAGTACCTGTAGCGGATTTAGTTCTTAGGTTTACTTTTGAAGTTTTAATTCAGTATCTATGGCAACTGCAAAAATTACGTACTTAGGACAGCTCCGCACGCAGGGTGTTCACCTCAAGTCAGGTTCAGAAATCTTAACGGACGCTCCCGTAGACAATCACGGCAAAGGAGAGGCGTTTTCACCGACGGATCTGGTGGCATCCGCTCTGGGATCGTGTATGCTTACCATTATGGGTATTGTGGCCCAACGCGATGGAATTGACATTACGGGCACTGAAGTAGAAGTAACGAAAAGTATGGCGGAGAGTCCCCGACGGATTGGCCAACTGGAAGTAAAACTGAAAATCAAAACCAATCAACCGCTCACGGAAACCCGCCGGAAGAAACTGGAAAACGCGGCCCTTACCTGCCCGGTGGCCGAAAGTCTGCATCCGGATTTGAAGCAGGTGGTAAGTTTTGAGTTTTTGGTTTAGTGTGGCGGGAGCCGCGGTTTTCCGTTTTCCGTTTGGTAGGATAAACCGGGTAAAGATAGCGGGACGGGTTATCCGTAGCATTTGCTACGGATTTTCTAGTTGGTAGGCTGTGCCTACCGGGCTGGACGATTCTCCGCATTGCATACGGGGCTAAGCATATTGAACCCCTCCGGGGTTGGCGGGTCTTTCGGATTTGTCATCTAAATACAGCCTGGAAGGCTGGTTGTTGTAGATGATCTGAGACCGTTCGATGTCAGAGGGAGAGGGGCTGTGAACGAAACTGAGTAACTTCTGAGTTGAATCAACAAAAGAGGCTGTCTGACGTAGACAGCCTCTCAACATTCCTGATTTACTTGAGCTAGCGACTTATTGAGTTGTCAGTTTCAAGTCTACAGTAAGCCGTGTTGGGTTAGAAGGTATTTTCTAAAACGATTCCACAAGGTCTGACCATGCGTAGAAAAAATTACGTTTCTATCTACTGAGAACGAACAACGTAACCTAAAACTATTTACGGCTCAGGATGGTTTCGCCCCACCAGGCCTGTTGTATTTTTTTGTTTACTTCCACGTTGGGAAAAATACCTCGAAATAACTCAGAACCAGGACCGTACGCAAATACGGGTACGGGGTTAGCGGAGTGATTCATCCAGATAAATTTTCCTTCGACAACGCCATTTCGCCAGTCACCACCCGTCAGACTCAAGCCCCCGGTTTCGTGATCGGCCGTTACGATGACGAGTGTCTCGCCATTCTTTTCCGCAAAGTCGAGAGCAGCTCCTACGGCTTTATCGAAATCCAGCGTTTCAGTCACCATATATTCCATGTCGTTGGCGTGACCGGCCCAGTCAATCTGCGAGCCCTCAGCCATGAGGAAAAAACCATTTGTGTTCTCGGAAAGAATACTCAAGGCTTTTTCTACTTCCTGGCGAAGAATAGGGCCGCGACCTTCTTTAACCTTGATTGGGTTCATACCGGCATTGAAAGCAACCAGCTTCTTACCGGTTGCTGCCGTAAAATCCTGGGAAGTATCAGCTACCGTATAGCCTTTCTTCTTAAAATCTTCGAGTAGGTTTTTGCCGTCTTTCCGTTGAAAGAAATACCGCATACCGCCACCAATCACTACATCCAGATCCGCATTGACCATTTGTTCGGCAATGGCTTCGTGTTGCGAGCGGGAGGCCTGGTGAGCATAGAAGTCCGCTGGGGTAGCGTCCGTAATGTCGCAGGTAGTAACGATACCGGTAGAAAGTTTCCGCTTTTTAGCCAATTCGGCCAAAGTCACTTGGGGACGATTGGCAGAGTCTACCGCAATAGCTCCGTTTTTCGTTTTTACACCCGTGGACAGAGCCGTACCACCCGCTCCTGAATCGGTAATAAAATCTTTGACGGGGTGCGTGGTAGAAAGACCGAGGTATGGAAAACGATTCAGATGAAGCGGACCTTTGTTGGCAATCTGAGCGGCGTATACCTGATTGACGCCCATCCCGTCACCAATCAATAGGATTACGTTTTTGGGACGCTTAGGCGTTTGCTGAGCCTGCACCGACAGGCAGCCCGCCAAGAAACCGGCACACAAAAGAAGGTAACGATGCATAGTACTTAAGGGAAAAAAGGAAGTGAATATGCTGCAAAATTCGAGCTAATTGCGAGTCAAAAGGCCGTTAAACGGATGAATAAATTGTTAAGTCTTCCTTGATAAAAATGATCTTTCAATAAAATACCTGCCAGTACCGGGCAAGAGCACGCATAACCTAATCAAGGAAGTAAGCGTTAATAGATAGACCGATGCAGACGGTTACAAGCGTTGAAGAGGTTTCACGAAAGGCTCACTGCTGGATTTTTACAATCTTCAGTACTAAAGTAGGAAATAAGCAGCTGATTGATAGTAAATTATATTCGACTCCGCTGGTTTCGACTTTAGCCTAAACTCGACAGTGCAGGAGTAGGGAATATAAAAATCTGATGTTTGCACTTACTGCTTTACAGGTTTTTGTCATTAGTAGACCGTATCGAATAGGCCTTCGGATCTAGAATTTAGTATGCTACCATACCATATTATTTTTTGGAATCGGTATGAACTTTTTGCGACTTAAAAGTACTTGTCTAACGCCGCATTTTAAGCGTCCGAAACAAAGGATATTAAGGATTTGCAAATTTATCTGGTACTTATCCAATGTCTTATTGAATTATTCTCTTAGAAATTTGGTAAGTTCGAGAAGATAACTATTCTTTGCATAGTGCAAAAAAGCACGGCAAAGTACAAAATACGAGCTGTACCGCTTGACCCTTATGTATATCAACGCGATAAGTAGCTATTTGCCGGAGCAAGTTGTTACAAATGAACACTTCGCCCGACTGAATGGATTGTCTGACCAGTGGATTGTGGAGAGGACGGGCATCCGAGAACGTCGGAAAGCTGCCCCCCATGAAAACACGAACACAATGGCTGTGGAAGCCGTTCGTCAGGGGTTAGCCCTGTTACCATACCCTGTTCAGGAAATTGACCTCATTGTAGGAGCTACCTACACCCCTTACGATACGATTGTATCGTTAGCTCATGCGGTTCAGCATGATCTTCAAATTCCGGATATTCCGGTACTGTCCGTATCAACGGCCTGCTCTTCGTTATTGAATGCCCTGGAAGTAGTTCAGGGGTATTTCTGCATGAAGAAAGCGACGAAAGCTCTGGTTGTCGTGTCGGATAACAACACTGCGTACAGCAACGAATCGGATAAAGTAGCCGGGCACTTGTGGGGCGACGGGGCTGCGGCTCTGTTTCTCTCGAATGAACGCGTATCGGATTCGGATCTGAAAATTGTTGATATTCTAACCGGCGGGGCAGCCACGGTAGGGAAGGCCCTGGAAGGGGTTGTTCTGAAACCCAACGACGAAGGGTTTGTGATGCCCAATGGCCGCGATGTGTTTATTCACGCGGTGCAGTACATGCCCCGAGCTAGCCGTCAGATTCTGGGTCGTAATGGTCTTACGCTGGAGGAAGTAGACTGGGTGTTGCCGCACCAGGCCAATTTCCGGATCAGCAAAAAAGTAATGGAAGAACTGGGCTTACCGATGGAAAAACTTTTATCTAACATTCAGTACTTAGGGAATACCGGCTGTGCCGGTTGTGCCATCGGCCTGGATGAGAACAAGTACCGCTTCCAGAAAGGCGATCACATCGTCGTCACTACGTTCGGTGGTGGATACTCGTATGGTGCGATGCTGGTAGAAGCGTAAGCTGATTCCTTTTAGTGACCAGTCTTTACGAAAAAGGCCGATGAATACATTCATCGGCCTTTTAAGGTTTAATCAGGACTCTGACTAGGTTACTCAAACTTCATCGTCACTACCTGATCGCGACTATTATCGTAGGCATCAATAGATACGTTTAAGCTACCCGGAGCCTTAGTGAGGTGATTGAAAGGATCTACTTTGTCCCAAAACTCCGTCTTTTCCCGCCCGAAGTCAATGGTTTTCGTATGGCCTTCCTGCCCAATAACCAGGTAATAATGTTGTGATCGTGGCGACAGATCAGCGTACTTCTTGAATACTTTTTCCTGTTTCCAGTTCATTTCCTGAATGGTCTGCGGATCATCGATCAGATTGCGTTTTTTGCCTTTGAAAGCCGAAAGCGTATCATAAATGCCGTAACCTACAATGGCCACAATGATCAGAGGCAACAGTTTAACGTATATATCCGTATCACTACGCTTCTCTCTGGACCTTTTGCCACCGCCGCTCGTACTACCCCCACCAAAACCTGGAATTTTCAGCTTGGCCCGTTCGCGGTGCACGGGGCGATAGTAGGGATTTTCCTGTGGTGTATTGCTCATAGTGAAAAGATTCAGTGCTGATTTTAGAACGTAGATTCGCTCGAATCCGTTTCAATCCAGAAGGATAATTTCCCAAGCATAAAAGGGAGAACCAATAGGGAAAGATTTTGCCAATTCGGGCGTTATACCTACAAAAGTAATGGTTTCCCCAGCAAACCAACCGTTTCTATTTCTCAGGTAATAGCTTCGAAAAGACGTCACTGCTGTCAATTTGTCCGATTCATTAAACCTTTTGTCCACTTTTGAACTGAAACCGTGATTTAGGAATTGTTTTTTTGCTCTTGGGTGGAAAGAATCGAGTAAATTTGTATTCTACCTATTGTTTAACGACCCCAGGTTGGGGGTTTCATTTTAAGTCCACTGAACCGACTTGATTATGAAATCAGCACGTGTACGGGCTGACTAACCACGAATAACGGTGCTTTAGCACATAGCTATGCTTAAACTCATCACCAAAATTTTCGGTACAAAATCCGATCGGGATT
>NZ_JBMDWJ010000283.1:0-8369 GCF_048595215.1 Siphonobacter sp. | reverse complement strand
ACCGCTTAAACGAAACAGGGAGCCGAAACGCTCCATTTTTTATGTTTTCCTGGGGGTGATGTGGGGTATTCCCCCTAAAAAAGGCCGTAGCGGTTGCTACGGACAACCCACCCCATTGACACTATCGAATTATATATAGTGCCGTTCTATGGGAGACTAGGTGTTGGAATTGCAGGTTTCCCAACCTGTACCGATAACCAGGCAGGGTCTTACCTGCCTTTATCATCTAATTTATTACCATAACTGGGCAGTTGGAAACTGGTACAGGTTTGGAAACCTGCACCAGTTTGCCTTACTTCCTCAAACCCTTCCCTACCAAAGACTCAACTCAAAGAAATTCAACCTACATAGCTTCGTTGCCATGCGGTCGTACTACACCCCTTTCTTTGCCTGCATTTCCTTCCGCATCTCCAGCACTTCTTCCAGTAAACAATTCATCTTCTCATGCAACTGCTGAATTTCAATTTCCGCTTTCAAATTAATGGCGTAATCGTTGCGGGCCCGTTCGCGGTCTTTGGCTTCCTGCCGATTCTGACTCATCATAATAATGGGTGCCTGAATGGCTGCCAGGCAAGACAAAATCAGATTGAGCAAAATGAAAGGATACGGATCGAACGGTTTCTGCCACAAAAACAGGCTATTCACGATAATCCAGAGCAAAAGAAAACTCATAAATCCAATGATAAACTTCCAGCTCCCCCCAAATTCGGCTACGCGGTCAGCCATTTTGTTCCCCCAGCTTTCTTCGCTTTCCGCTTCCGTATCCGCTACCGTTTGCGTAATCAGCGACTCATCTCCCAACGTTTGCTGGACCAATTGCTGCATTTCCAGCAATCGCTGATTCGAGGCAGAATCTATCAGTTTCCAGTTCTTTAAATGTCGATGCGACTTATTCATCTTATTGATTTTTAACGTTACTATATCGTTTTAATAACCAACATCACAAATCAACCATTTGTACCATTAGCTTTTCTAATTCGCGATAGGCACTACCAAAATCAGAATCATACTGTTGCAGATTCAGGGCAAAGGTGTACTGTTCCCCGTTTTTACCAGTGAAATAGCCCGCATAGGCCCGGGAGCCGCCAATACTTCCACTCTTCGCCCGTACGTTACCAGCAGCCCGGGTGCCCCTACCCAAATTCTTGACTGTTCCATTTTTTCCAAGAATGGCAATGGTTGAATAGAAAGCAGGAAAGTACGGTTCACGGGCTGCAGAGGCTAGAATTTCGGTCATGTTATCCAGGGTAAGTACACTTTGGGGAGAAAGACCGCTGCCATCCTTGATACGAAAACCGGGTAATTTCAGTCCTTTGGCTTTCCAGACGTCCTGTAAAGCCCGCACCCCTTCTTCGGTGGTATTGCCATAATTGAGAGCAACCCCAATCGTTTTTAGAAAAACTTCGGCGTATAAGTTGATACTCTGAAAGTTACACTCCGTGATTAAATCTTTTAGTACGGGTGATTGTACGACACTCAATGTATCCCGCGTAGCTGGTCGGACATTTCTACGCAGGTAGTCAAACGCCGTTGTGGGCTCCTGACCCGTCATGATTCCGTTTTCTGCCAATAAATCCCGCAGCGACTGGGCCGCATACAGGCTCGGATGGGCAATGCTGCCGGACACGCCAAATTCCGTTGGACCTTTAGGTACAAATCCATCCAAAAAATACTGCGTCCCCAGCGGTGATGTATAAATATTCACCTGATCCCCGGTTTTAGGAGCATCCGTCTGTACCCGGTTGATGAGCGTGTACCGGGGTAGTGCAGGCTCCGTTCGCAGCAGAGCGGCCGAGTCTCCTACCTCACTACCGGGCTTAAATACGGCCCGGAATTTATTTTCATTCACATTCAATCCACTCACTCCCGCCCCGTAGTAGTTGCCCAGATCATCCCAGGGCCAGCCGCCGGGTATCGTATTTTCGTCGAAAAGCGTACCGTCACCAATAACCTGACCCGTCACGTAGCGGATGCTTTTGGCCTGGAGAGCGGTCATCCAGCTTTTCAGGAGTTCAGAGAGCGTAGGGGTACTTTTAAATCGACCACTGCCCAGCGAGGGATCGCCGGAACCGCGAATCCAGAGGTTTCCCAGCAGCGTATCATTGCGGACGATGCCGTCGGTTTCGAGCGTGGTGGTATACGTATAGTTTTCATTGAGTACCGCCAGTGCCGTAGCCGTGGTAATGAGCTTCATCGTTGAGGCCGGTGGTACGGACTTGCGATGCTGATAAGCCAGCACGGTTTCACCCGTACGCGTCGACTTAATACAAGCGGACACGAAGCCGTGTTGCATGAAAAAACTGGTTTGCAGTGAATCCAAATGGCGGATGAGAGCATCACGAACAAGCGTATCGGGTTTCTGAGCAAAGGTCTGGGAAGAAAAAAACAGCGATAAAACCAGAAAATAGATGCGATTCATTAGCGTTTGACAAGGAATGGGATGCTCAACTTCGTGATTCTTTTGGTAGCTTTGCCTGATTTGCTAGCAACTAACTAAGAAGCCACAGGTGTAGACCGATACGAATGTACACCGCTTTTCCGCCTGAAAACAGGGTACGCCCTATGAAATCTTACCCAAAGATGGTTCAGGCAGCAAGCGGAATTCTTTCTCCGATTTAAAACCATCCCTCCCATCATCGGGACACCGCCCTCTGAGGAGCCAGCGGTGGAAGGTTCGGTAAAAACTGGATCACTGTGGCTGTATGACAATACGATGAAACTAACTTTTTGGGGTGCAGCCCGGCAGGTGACGGGCAGTATGTATTTACTGGAGCTGGAGGATAATTACCGAATTCTGATTGATTGTGGTACCAATATGGAGCGAAATCTGGAAGAGGAGGAAGAAAATAAACCCTTGTTCCCCTTTGACGCTTCGAGCCTGAATCTGGTGTTACTTACCCACGCTCACATCGACCATTCGGGTAATATCCCGAATTTGTACCGCGATGGCTACGAGGGCCAGGTCTTATGTACGACCCCAACCTATGAGCTTTCCCGACTGCTCTTAATGGATGCGGCTCACCTGAACCAGAAGAAACTGCAACGGGCCACGGGCGATTCCAACAAAAAGAAGAAACGGATGGCCCGCCTCGAAAAAAAGGGCGATCTGTACCTGGACAAACAGGTAGATGACTCCCTGGAAAACTTCGTTACCATCGCGTTTAACCAGAAATTCCAGGTTACTGACAACTTGTGGCTGACCTTTATTCCAGCGGGTCACCTGCTGGGAGCGGCTCACATCATCCTGGAAACGAAAGAAAAAGGAGAGAAAAAATCGATTTGTTTTTCGGGTGATCTGGGTCGTAAAAACTATCCTCTGCACGTCGAGCCCAGTCCCGTGCCGGAAGTGGATTATCTGGTTTGTGAAAGCACCTACGGTAGCCGTTTACACGAAGATAACCGTTCCCCCGAGGAAGCTCTGGCCGATGTGATCCGCCGTACCTGCATCAATATTCCGGGGCGTCTGATTATTCCTGCTTTCTCAGTAGGCCGGACGCAGGCCTTGCTCTTTACGCTGAATCGCCTGTATTCCGAGCAGGGTTTTAAGCCGATTCGGGTATTTAGCGACAGTCCGCTGGCTCATTCTACGACGAAAGTTTACGATCGTCACAGCAAATTTCTCAACCCCGAATCGCAGGACTTTAAACAAAAGCACGGTCGTCTGTTCGATTTTCAGAACCTGACTTTTATCGAAAGTGAAAAGGCTAGCCGGGCCATCTCGAATCATAACGAACCCTGTATCATTATTTCAGCTTCGGGCATGGTTTCCGGCGGCCGGGTCGAACAACACGTGGCCGCCAACATCGGCAATCCCTACTGTACCATTCTGCTGGTGGGTTATGCCGCCGAAGATACGCTGGGCTGGCGATTGCTGAACGGACAAAATACGCTACGAATCAAGGACAACGAATACGCGGTTCAGGCAAAAATTGAAAAAATTGATGTCTTCAGCGGACACGGAGATCAACAGGATCTCGTAAATTTTGTGAAGCAACAATCGCCGCAGAAGCTTAAAAAAATTTTCCTCATTCACGGCGAAGAAAAATCCATGCAAACCTTTGCCAATCGACTCAATGACGAAGGTTTCAGCGATGTCCGGATTCCCCTGAAAGGAGAGAGTTTCGAATTATAAATCGTTTACTGAAGCGGAAAGAACGGCAAGGCATTCGTTACTCAAAATGCTAATTTCCACCGTAACCCCGCTTTTCTTATTACTTTTGTTGTGTTCTAACCTTTGGGTACGTGGCCAATGGCTCACGAATAAGAACTCAGAAACTTGTTTATGCGAACATTACTCGACTTTGAACGGCCCATTGCCGAACTCGAATCCCGAATTGACGAAATGAAACGGCTGGCCGCCGACAAAAACCTTGATGTTTCGGCAGCTACCGCAGTCTTAGAAAACCAGTTAGTAGATCTTAAGAAAGAGACGTTTCGTAACCTGACTCGCTGGCAGCGGGTACAAGTTTCACGTCACCCCGATCGTCCGTATACGCAGGATTATCTGCACCGGATCTGTACGGATTTTATTGAAATCCATGGCGATCGTCAGGTTGCCGATGATAAGGCGATTGTAGGTGGTTTTGCGAATATCGATGGTCACCCCGTTATGATCATCGGTCAGCAGAAAGGTCGCAATACCAAAGAGCGGCAGTACCGCAACTTCGGTATGCCCAACCCCGAAGGTTATCGAAAGGCCCTGCGTCTGATGAAAATGGCAGAAAAATTCAACTGCCCCATCATTACACTTATTGATACGCCCGGTGCATTCCCCGGATTAGAAGCGGAAGAACGCGGACAAGGTGAAGCCATTGCCCGTAACCTTCGGGAAATGTTCATGTTGACCGTACCCGTCATTTGTATCGTCATTGGCGAAGGAGCTTCCGGTGGAGCCCTGGGTATTGCCATTGGTGATCAGGTACTGATGCTGGAAAATACCTGGTATTCGGTGATCTCTCCGGAATCCTGCTCGTCGATCCTCTGGCGGAGCTGGGATTACAAGGAACAGGCTGCCGAAGCCCTCAAGCTCACTGCAACGGACATGAGTAGCAATGGACTGGTCGATGGAATCATTCCTGAACCCCTCGGCGGTGCTCACCTCGACCACGACCGGATGTCCGAGATTCTCAAAGGAGAAATCATCAACCGACTCATTGCCCTACAGGCTCTTTCACCCGAAGAACGGATCAATCAACGTATTGAGAAGTTTTCGAAAATGGGCGTGTTTGTTGAGTAAGTTTCCGCGATCGGTCTACCGTTTTGCTGGAACGCCACGGGTAGACCGATCGCTATTCTTCTTCCTATGATCAAAAACCTCATTTTCGAGATGGGGAATGTCATCATTGATATTGACGTTCCTCTCACCTATCGGGCGTTTGCCGAACTGGCGGGTATTTCTGAAGAAGAAGCCACCCGTCTGTTTCATGAAAAAGCGTTCTTCCATCAGTTTGAGATTGGAAAAATCAACGAAGCGGATTTTAAAGCGTTGCTTCGTGAAGAATTCAATAGCGACTGGTCGGACGAAACCATCGATACAGCCTGGTGTACTTTGTTGCTCGACATGCCCAAGGCCCGCCTCGATCGCATTCAGGAACTCCGTAAATCGTACCGCGTATTTCTGCTGAGTAATACGAATCCCATTCACGTTCGGGAAATCGTGAAGCGAGCCGCCGCCATGGGCTACGATTTCATGAGTCTCTTTGAAAAACCTTTTCTTTCGTACGAAATGGGTTTCATGAAACCCGATCCGGAATTTTACCGTCACGCCCTCCAGGAAGGGGGTGGTCTTTTGCCCGAAGAAAGTGTTTTTATTGACGATAACGCTGATAATATTGAATCAGCTGCAACCGTTGGTATACAAACCATCTGGTTGAATCCGCTCGGCACCGTACTTGATAAATTACTCGATTACTAACCCGCCGGAGCCACATTTCTCGAAAGCCTTGACTGTATGAGCCGTACCCGGCGTCGTTTATATACCCAACTCATTTTATTTGTTCTAACCATTGTAACTACCACGATTGCGGGGGCGGAATGGACGAACGGAACTTCTCTTTTTTACGCCAATCCTCCCTTGACAGTTTCCGACATTCTGGGCGGACTGGCGTTTTCACTTCCTTTTCTAACGGTACTGACCGTACACGAATTCGGCCACTATTTCACGGCCCGCTACAACAAGGTTAAAGTCACTTTACCCTACTACATTCCCCTTTGGCTGGGACCTTTCACTACGATTGGTACCATGGGAGCTTTTATTAAGCTGCGAAGCCGGGTAAAAACCAATATTCAGTACTTTGACATCGGCATAGCGGGACCACTGGCGGGCTTTTTCGTGGCATTGGGTCTGCTTTGGTACGGCTTTACCCACTTACCACCACCGGATTATATCTTTACGGTACATCCTGAGTGGCGGCAGTTCGGCAGTAACTATGCCCAGTATGTGTATACCCCACAAGCCATGGAAGGCCGGGGAGCAGTAGGCCTGGGCGACAATCTTCTGTTTTGGTTTTTCAAGAAATACGTTGCCATTGGTACCGTACCGCACCAGTACGATCTGGTGAATTACCCCTTCCTGTTTGCGGGTTATCTATCATTGTTTTTTACGGCTCTAAACCTTTTCCCCATCGGTCAGCTCGATGGCGGCCACATTTTGTACGGACTCGTAGGGCGTCGAATCCACCAGATTATCTCACCGATTATTTTCGTGGGATTTCTTTTCTACGCGGGCTTGGGCTGGTTTCGGTACCAGGATTTTGTGGTGGCTGATACCAATGAATTTCTCATTCAGGCCGGATACCTGCTGGCTTATGTCGGCATGCTATTCCTGGCCCTGAGCCGGATTCACGACGATCGGCTGATCGTCGTTGCCTTGGCTCTGGGTATTGTCCTGAGTCAACTGGTTCTGAGTTATTTCTTTCCACAACTCGAAGGCCACCGGGGTTTTGTACCCTTTGCTTTCATGCTGGGACGCTTTCTGGGCATTCACCATCCACCAGCCGATTACGAGGTTCCCATTGGCTGGCCCCGTCAGATTTTGGGCTGGTTTTCGCTGGCCGTTTTCGTGGTATGTTTTAGTCCGCAACCCTTTGTGGTGTATTAAATTTCGGCTTAGGAAAGGATTTTTAGTAATTTTCCCGGGAAGTAGTATTTCACTTCAACCAACCGAGAACCCTAAACTGTAAACGCTGATGTTTCGTTGGCTCGCCGCAAGCCTTTTTCGTTTATCGGGCTGGAAAACTGCCGGTCCTTCTCCTAAATCCTTACCCAAGTTTGTACTCATGGTGGCTCCGCACGCCACTTCTACCGACTTCTTTGTCGGGGTTGGAGCACGGGCCGCCATTGATACCTGGATTTATTACTTAGGAAAAAAAGAGCTGTTCAAACCCGCTCCGGTCGCCTGGTTCATGAAGGCATTGGGCGGTTATCCCGTCGATCGCGGACGCACCAAAAACTTCGTCGACAGCGTAGTTGACTTGTTTAACAGCAAAAAGGAATTCCGGATTTGTATTACGCCGGAAGGTACCCGGGCCGATGTCAGTGAGCTGAAAACGGGCTTTTACTATATGGCCTTAGGAGCGAACGTACCGATTGTCTTCTGTGCCTTCGATTACGGTCGGAAGCTGGTGTACTTCGGCGATCCATTCTGGCCTACGGGCAACTGGGAGCAGGACAAAATCGTCATGGCCCGCTTTTTCGATACGGTACACGGAACGAAAAAGTCCTGGATACGCAATTATCTATCTCATGCCTGATTTTTCAGGTACGCTACCATGCGACGCCCCGCTCGTTCGGAGGCTCCGGTTTCGCCCATTTTTTCGTGTAGATCTTGGTACTGACGAAGCATTTTTTCGCGACTCGTTCCCTGCACAATCTTTTGCAACTCCTGAGCGATCTGTTCAGTCGTTAGGTCGTGCTGAATCAATTCTTTCACGACTTCCTGATTGGCAATCAGATTCACCAGCGAAATATACGGCACGCGAATCAGGCGTTTGGCGATGTGATACGACAGCCCATTCGCCTCGTAACAGACGACTTCCGGAACGTTAAACAGAGCCGTTTCCAGCGTTGCCGTACCCGAAGTGACCAGAGCTGCATGAGCAACGGTCAGTAAATCATAGGATGCATTGGTTACGAATGACACGTCCGATACAGAAGTTTCGTAGAGCGTTTCGGACAAGTTGGAAACCTTGCCAATGACAAACTGATACTCTGGAAACTGATCGCGTACGGACAGCATTTTGGGTAACATGCGGCGTACCTCTTCTACTCGACTGCCCGGCAAAACGGCGATAATGGGACGGGAATCGAGCTGGTTTTTGATTCGGAAATCCGGATCGGGCGTAAAGGAATCGATGGCATCTAACAGCGGA
>NZ_JBMDWJ010000282.1:0-9387 GCF_048595215.1 Siphonobacter sp. | reverse complement strand
AGTTTATTCGGAGCAATGTATTTCATCAGGAACGTTCCTACGAAACGGCCTACCGTCATCATCACCATACTGAAAGCGAAGTAGTACCCAGCCGTTTCATCAGAGAAGCCCATTTTCTCGTGACCGTAGTTGATAAAGTACGCCCAGGTACCGCCCTGAGCCGCCGCGTTGAAAAACTGAGCAATGGCCGCCCACACAAAATGGCGGTGTTGAAAAAGCTTTTTCTCGCTTTTAAAGGCTTCGGGATGGGCTGCATACGCCTCGGGCGATACAGCGTGAGCATCCTGGAAGGAAGGCACCTTCACGAAAGAAAACAGTACGGCAATCCCGGCAATGATAAAACCAATAATCAGGTACAGGGACTTTACTGATTCCAGATCGTGGCTTTCACTGCCTTCCCGTAACAGAAGATACGTACCAACGAGGGGGCCAATGATGGTACCGAGACCGTTGAAAGACTGGGCGAAGTTGATTCGCTGGTCACTCGTACGTTCGTCGCCTAAGCCTGCTACGAAGGGGTGGGCGACGGTTTCAAGCGTTGCCAGTCCGCAAGCCAGAATGAACAGGGCGATCCGGAAGAATCCGAAGGATTCCGAACTCGCCGCCGGAATAAACAAAAAGGCCCCGCATGAGTACAGAATCAAACCCAGCAGTACGCCGTTTTTGTAGCCGAATTTTTTCATGAAAAATCCGGCGGGCAAACTCATAATGGCATACGCTCCAAAAATGGAAAACTGAACCAGTCCGGAGTCGGCCTTGGATACGTGCAGAACGTTCTGAAAGTGTTTATTGAGTACATCACCCATGGAGATTGCAAAGCCCCAGAGCATAAATAAAGAAGTAACAAAAACGAGTGTGACGAGGTATTTCTTCTCGGTAAACTTTGCTTTTTGTTCCGATGCGGCTAGTGTAGAATGAGCCATGAAGAGCGGTTTTAGAATGCTTTGACTGACAAAAATAGACCTCCTGACTTATAAACTAGCCTTTGTCCCTTAATTATTCGTATTTTTAGATTAGTACAGGATTATCCAAAGAATGAAAGAGCTAGCGAGAAAAGCTTAGGCAGGATTTACATAATTCTGGAGATTGTTTACAAAACGATTGAAAAATCAGCGAGATACGGAAATACAATTTACCTTTGTACCTAAATCTCTTACGGCATGAAACCGTCGTTACTTTTCCGCTTGTTTAACGTCTTTATGGTACTGGTCGTCCTGATCAGTTCTACGGGTTTTGGCCTAGTGGAGCACACGTGCCATATCCGGAACAAGAAGAAAGTATCGCTGGTCTCGATGGATAAGAAGAGTTGCCCTGCCTGTACCAAGCAAGGCAGTTCAACGCCGACGCACCAGACTCTCAAGAAGCAGAAATGCTGTGAGGAAGAAGTGCGGTACGAGCACGTTCCGTATACGTCCTCGCTCAACAAGCTGGCGGCCAAATTCGTAAAAATGGTCGTAGAATTTACGGCTCATTTTGCGTTTACGTTCTTTCAGTTACTGACTGAAGCCATTCAGTCACTGCTCTACGGCACGGCTTCGGCCCGGGCGGCAGTCCCGCTGGCGGGGCGTACCCTGCTTTCCTTTGTCCAATCTTTCCTGATTTGAATACGGCTGGTTGATCGAAACCTTCGGAGCGTGGCTTCGAAGACGAATTCTTTTTGTTCAACAAAGCCATCATTTTATGTTTTTTCAGCGAATACGATTCACTGGAGTATTGCTCCTGTGGAGTGTTTCGGCTGCTTTTGCTCAAACGTTAACGGGAAAAGTAGCCGAGGCCGACGGCAAAAACGAGCCGCTGGTCGGAGCAAACGTCTACTGGCTCGGTACGTTCGTTCATACGCAAACGGATACGGAAGGAGCCTTTTCCATTCCGAAAACTGCCGATCAACGCCGACTGGTAGTCTCGCTGGTGGGTTATCAAAGCGATACCTTAACGATTGATTCGCTCGCTCCGGTAACGGTTTATCTGAAATCGACGAACCAGTTGCAGGAAGTGACCGTGACGAGTTCGGCCACCAGTATTGACCGCCTCAATCCCATCCAAACGGAAATTATTACGATCAAAGCTTTGGCGAAAGCCGCCTGTTGTAACCTCTCGGAAAGCTTTGAAACCAATGCTTCCGTATCGGTCAACTACGGGGATGCCGTAACCGGAGCCAAGCAGATTCAACTGCTCGGACTGGCCGGAAATTACGTCCAGATCAATACCGAAAATATTCCCAACATCCGAGGCCTGAACACAACGTTCGGTTTGAATTATACGCCGGGCACCTGGATCAGTTCCATCGATGTATCCAAGGGCGTGGGTAGCGTCGTGAACGGTTACGAAGCCATGACCGGAGCCATCAATATCGAACTGGCCAAACCCGACGGACCGGACAAGCTTTTTCTGAACGGCTACGTCAACAGCTTTGGTCGGGGTGAACTGAATCTCAATCTGGCTCGCAAACTCAACGAAAAATGGTCGGTGGGTTTACTGAGTCACGGAAGCACGCTGCAAAACCGCATTGACAAAAACGGCGACGGCTTTCTGGATGTACCCCTGTACTCGCAGGCCAATGTGGTCAATCGCTGGAAGTACCAGTCCGACCGCTGGATGACGCAATTTGGCGTGAAAGCTTTGTACGAAGACCGGACGGGTGGACAGAGACAAGCCGGAAAAGATCGTCCCGGCGTGTACGAGTTCGGCAACCTGACCCGTCGCATAGAAGTGTTCAGCAAGACTGCCCAATTGTTTCCTTCCAAACCTTACAAAGGGGTGGCGTTAATTCTGAATGGCGTCTACCACGATGCGTCGGCCCGGTTTGGATTACGAAATTATTCGGGTATCCAGCAGACTTTGTACGGAAATCTGATTTACCAAAATATCATCGGCGATACCCGGCATACCTACAAGGCCGGAGCCAGTTTCATGCTGGATGATTACAACGAACGTTTCCAGGATTCAACGTTCACGCGGAAAGAACTTGTGCCGGGCCTGTACGGCGAGTATACCTACACCATTCCCGAGAAACTAACGCTGGTAGCGGGTGGTCGGGTGGACTTTCACAATCTGTACGGAACCCGGTTTACGCCGCGAGTACACCTGTTGTACCACCTGCCCGCTGAATTCGATCTGCGACTGAGTGCCGGAAAAGGCTGGCGGGTAGCGAATGCCGTAGCCGAAAACTACGGAATGCTCGTCAACTCCCGCACGTGGTCGGTACTGGATCGGCGGCTGAACCCGGAAGAAAGCTGGAACTACGGAGCGGGTCTGACGAAAGCCTTGCAATGGTTTGGCCGCAAGGGAAACTTCACGCTGGATTTTTACCGGACAGACTTCCAGAACCAGCTCATCATTGATATGGAAACGGCGGATCGTATTTCGGTGTACAACCTGCGGGGAACGAGTTTCGCCAACAGTTTTCAGGCCGAATGGAACATCGAGCCGCTGCCGCGTACGGAGGTCAAACTGGCGTATCGCTGGTTCGACGTTCAGCAAAGCGTACAAACGCCCGGTGGCGAAACGGTACTGTTACCCAAGATGTTCGTTAACCGGGATCGGGTATTGTTCAACGTGGGCTGGGCCAGTGACAAGTACGAAAAATGGAAAGTAGACTTCACCTGGCAATGGAACGGTCGGCGACGGATTCCGAATACCGATCACAGTCACGATGGTACACTGACCTCCGTATACGCTCCGGCTTTCTCCAATTTTAATGCTCAGGTAACCAAGAATTTCCGAACCTGGGCTTTGTACGTGGGTGGCGAAAACCTGGCCAACTTCACCCAGAAAAATCCGATCATCGGAGCAAATGATCCATTCGGAAAAAACTTCGACGCCTCCATGGTCTGGGGGCCTGTCATCGGAAGAATGATCTACGTGGGATTTCGGTATAAGATTGGGGAGTAGCGTAGACTAGTTTTCAACGGTCCGCCGCTGCGGTTGACGGTTTTCAGTTTTCAATGAATTGAGACCCAGTCAAAATGGAAGTTAAGTTTTAAGTACGATTGTGACAGCTATTTTAACTGAAAACCGTCAACAGTAAACCGACAACTGAAACAATGAAATTATACATCAAAAACATGGTTTGTGATCGTTGCAAGATGGTGGTTCGACAAACCTTTGAAGACCTGGGCATGACGCCCGAACGAGTAGAGTTGGGGGAAGTAGAGGTGAACGGTGACGTACCTGACTGGTCCCGCCTGCAACAGCGACTGGAACAACTCGGCTTTGAACTGCTGGAAGACAAACGCAAGCAACTCGTCACGCAGATCAAACGACTGGTGTTGGCGTATATCAACCAGCCCGCCCGGCAGAATCTGTCGGACTATCTGGCTGAGCAGCTTAACCGCGAGTACAGTGCGTTAAGCAAGCTGTTTTCGGAAAGTGAACAGCAAACCATCGAGCAGTACGTGATTCGACTGAAAATCGAGAAGGCGAAGGAATTACTCAGTTACCGGGAACGGAACCTCAGTGAAATTGCCGATGAGCTAGGGTACAGCAGCGTCGCTCATTTATCGAATCAGTTCAAAAAAGTGACCGGAGTAACGCCCAGTCAGTTTCGTCTCAGCGAGGACGTAAGTCGGCAGCCACTTGATCAGATCTGACGAAATCGTACAAAAGCCATCCAGAATCCTGTAAAAAGGGTGATACGGTGCGTAAGTACTTTTGTTGAATCCGGAAAATGAACCCAGTTTTTCCCTACAAAGCCATGAAAAGTTACCTCATTATTGGATTGCTGCTAACGTCAAGCTTCGTATGGGCTCAGCACGAGCAGCATCACATGCACGCCGATAGTACCCAAAAGCCGATGGCTCATCACGATTCCACGGCTCATGGCAATAGGCACGAGCATACCATGACGCATTTGTACTCGCTGAGTCTGCCCATGAACCGGAATGGTTCGGGTACGGGCTGGCAACCTGATGCTACGCCCTTGTACGCCTGGATGGCCCATCGGTCGAAGTGGATGTACATGGTTCACGGAAGTGTTTTCCTGCGGTATACGGCTCAGAATTTCACTAATTCCGGTAAGCGGGGGCAGGATAACCGAATCTCGGCACCGAACTGGGTAATGGGGATGGCCCAGCGGCAGGTGGGCGAAAACGGACTTTTCGCGGCAACGCTGATGGTTTCGCTCGACCCCTTGACAGAAGGTGGAAATGGGTATCCGCTCTTATTCCAGACGGGAGAAAGCTGGAACAATCGACCCTTGATTGATCGGCAGCACCCACACGATCTGATTTCCGGACTGACCATTGGCTATACGCAACGATTGAGTAAGAAGGTAGATGTCTCGGCCTACGTCGGCTATCCGGGCGAACCAGCGTTGGGGCCCGTTGCCTTCATGCACCGGTTCTCGGCCTGGAATAATCCGGACGCTACCCTGAGTCACCACTGGCAGGATGCTACGCATATTACGTACGGCGTAGCAACGCTGGGCGTACGGGTAGGGCAGGTGAAACTGGAAGGATCGAGCTTTACGGGACGCGAACCCGGCGAAAATCGGTACAATTTCGATCGTCCCCGCTTTGATTCGTATAGTTACCGAGTTTCCTGGAATCCTTCCATGCACTGGTCTATACAGGCTTCAAGAGCTTACATTCATTCCCCCGAATCACTTCATCCCAGCGAAAACGTGAATCGAACGACTGCGTCCGTACAACATCTGAAAACTCTGGGCAAAACGAGCTGGCTGGGTACCACGGCTTCCTGGGGCTACAACGACGCGGGTGATCATCATCAGGAACACTCGGTGTTATTGGAATCCAACTGGCAACACGCCACCTGGGCCTTGTATGGTCGGTATGAATGGGTACAGAAATCGGCTGAGGAGTTAGTGATACCGGGCAATGCCCTGTATAATGTTCATGCCCTGAGTTTGGGGTACAATCATCAGGTGGCTCAGGTTGGCAAATTATGGCTGGTCGCTGGAGTACAGGGTACGGTTTTCTTGAAAGATCAGGCGTTGAGTAACTTATACGGAAGTACGCCCGTATCGGGTCAGGTGTATGTACGACTTACACCAACCCGCCTGAAGATGTAGAAATGATCAAACTTCCTTCAACGCTTACATTTCAAACATTATACCAACCAAACCTTGATTGCTTATGAATAGGGATGCTTGTATCGAGGCCTGTCTGGCCTGCGTAAAAACCTGCGAAACCTGCGTGACGAATTGCGTCACGAAGATGGATCATCACATGGACCGTACCCAGTGCATTCAGTTATGTCGGGACTGTGCCGAAGTTTGTACGACCTGTGCCCGGTTGTGTGCCCGGGATTCTCAGTTTGCCATGGATCTGTGTAAACTCTGTGCGGAAGTATGTAAAGCCTGTGCGGCCGAATGCGAAAAACACGCCCAGCACGGCGACGAAGTCTGTGCCCGGTGTGCCGAAGCCTGCCGCCACTGTGCGGAGGTATGCGAAAGTATGGTTGCCGCTTAATAATGTATCCCGACTGGTTTGAAGCCAGTCGGGATATCGTCATTTTTACGGATGAAAGTAGCAAAAGGAAAAAATGACGGAATGATTTGAAAATCCTCTTTGTTTAAAGCTTAATCAACACAATTTGTATGTTAAAATCACTCTTATTCACCTGCTGCCTCTTGCTGAGCGGACTGGTTTGGGCGAAAGAAGAACCCAAAACCGTAAAGATTAAAACCTCGGCCATTTGTGGCATGTGCAAAGCCCGGATCGAAAAGAATCTGGCTTTTTCCAAAGGAGTTAAAGAATCCAATCTGGACTTAAAAGATAAGGTCGTAACGGTAACGTACGATCCCAAAAAGACGAACGAAGAGCAGATTAAGGAAACGATCACGAAAACGGGTTACGACGCCGATACCGTACCCGCCGACGCGAAAGGCTACGAAAAACTGCCCGCCTGCTGCAAGAAAGACAGCAAAATGAATCACCACGAATAATTTAGTTTACCGTTTGCGGTTTACTGTTTTCAGTGGGTTGGCATTCATGTGAAACCACAGCATTGCCTAAAGACTTGTATTAGGTAGTACTGTGGTTTCGCGTTTGTACGGGGATAATTTTGTGGTAATACTTCGTTCGCGTCGGAGACGCTGAACCAGAGCTGCACCGATCATTCCATGACGGTTATAAATTGGTGCAAGCGTGTGGCAGGAATGTCTTTGTGAAACGTAATGCCGTCGTGGCAAAAAACTGAAAACAGCAAACTGTCAACTGAAAACGAACTACTCCACCAGATGGCCCGAGAACTGAGCGGAGTTATCCAGAATTTTCCCACCCCGGCGAAAGCCCAACCCACAACCTTCTCCCGCGAAGAAAACCCCCGCCTGATAGCGATCACCCTGTGAATCTACCGGAAATTCTACGTATTCCTGATAGATGGAATCCTGCTCTCCGTATTCACCCTCGGCCTGGTCGGTAGCTTTTCCCTGCGGATCGAGGATTTCCACGTTGGCCCCTTCCCGGCCAAAGAGTACTTTCCGAACCGAAGCCTTGCCCGCTAAGGGTTGGGCCTGCGTTTGCAACAGAAGCGAATGATTGGGGTTCAATTCCCAGAGAACTTTCAAAATAGCCTTGGACTGGAATAATAGGGTATATGCGGGGTTGATAATTACCGTTTTCCGGTTTTTAACCACCTGCGTCAGAATATCCGCCAAATCCGGTTCTTCCCAGGCAATGTATTCCCAGGGAACGAGTTTGAACCAGAAATCAAAGCGTTCAAACGTGCCATTTTGCGGATTCTGTCGGAAGAGTCCTTCACTCGGCGAAAATTCCACTTCATCCACGTAGGCATACTCAACATCAAAACCTGCCTCTTTGGCCGCTTCGCCAATCACCTGTACGTTGGCGTCGTCTTCGGGTGTATCCCGCATGGCCGATACCAGTAGGGTAGGCGTCAGGTCGGAATTCAGATTCCGCAGAATCTCAAAATTCTCCACCAGCGATTCGTACAAAGTATTAAACTGAGCGGCTTCGTCAAGGCCGTTGGCTTTCAGGTGGGCCCACTGCACAATGCCCGTCTCGGGGATGCAGGTAGCCGTATCGGCATTGAATTCAATCAGTTTAATGGGCTTGCCGTCAATGCCTCCAGCCAGATCGAAGCGACCGTACAGGTGTAAATGACGGTCGTCGTTCCAGGAAAGTTTGATCAGTTCAATCAGGTTTTCGGGAATGCCCAGTTCCGCAAAACGTCCCTGATCGATCACGGCTTGCCCGGCTTCGACGAACAGTTCGTACAAATCATTGGCCGCGTCATAGTAAGCCTGAGCTTCGTTCTGGTTAATACTTACTAACTCATGAGTCAGGTAAGGAATCGTATCGGAACCCAGCATCCAGTCCCAGCCAATTTGACGAAGCTGGGCTTCTGGAGCCGTAGGTAAGGTTTTAATTTTCATTCGATTGAGGGGATATTCTTCGACAAGTATTCAATACATACGTACGATTAGCCACCGTAACTACGGCTGCGGCTACCGCCAAAAAATCCGCTACGTCCACTCGACGGACGTGACGTACGGACCGTTTGGGTCCGGCGGGAGCTTTGTACTTCCTGACGCACGTTGTTTGAACGACTGAAGACCGCCGGATTGGTATAAAAGCGGGAACGCTGCTGATCGCCGTACTGCGTCTGATATTGCTGATACCGTCGGTTGTTGAGCGAATTGGCCAGGAAATAACCCATGCCGCCCCAAAGCAGAGCACTGCCTAAACCACTGTGTCCGGCGTGATATTGCTGATTATTAATGACTTCCTTGTCAATAAGTGCCTTGGCGGCCTGAGCCGTCAGCGTATCCCGGTGCCCGTCGTAGTACCGAACGATGGCCTGAGCACTATCGGCAGCTACGGATACCTCGTCCGTGATTTTAAACTCGCCCGGACTGGTTTCGGTGATATACGTTCGTACGCCCTTGCCGAAGGTGGTTTCCTCGCGGGTTTCGTACTGCCGTTCGTCTGAATTATTTCCGCAGCTTTGTAAAGTGATTGCTCCAGTAAGCAGAGCGAGCGTTAGGGTACCGCCAATCGTGATGTCTTTCGCTTTACGAACAAAGGCTCCTTTTTTGGTAGGTGTCATAGAGATAATGTTAAGTACGAGTTTAACGCTAGCGTAGCAGGTTAAGATGTTCCAGAATATTCTACAAAAATGATACGAGCCCCGGATGGAACGAAACAGGATGGGATCAGCGGTAAATTCCCGGATCAGTCATCCGGAGATTTTGGGATGAATTTCAGCAGAGCCGGGTACATGTGAGCGGGAACCCGTTTCTTTGTACCGTATGATGGCTTTGCTTGATGCTCTAGTAAAACACCTTTTATCGCTTCAGTCGCAAGGCGATGTGTATTACCCTGCTGGACTTTTTCCGAGTCAGCGACTCAAAACAGAACTCGGATACCGCCGGGAAGATTCCAATATCTTCTTTACGGCCATTAC
>NZ_JBMDWJ010000281.1:0-4601 GCF_048595215.1 Siphonobacter sp. | reverse complement strand
AGGGCAATTCAGTAAGTACTAAGATTACTTATTTTCGGGAAGAAAGGAACGATTCATCCGTCAGAGCCTTCATAAAGTGAACCAGATCTGCCTTTTCCTGCGTACTTAGGTTCAATGGATCGGCCGACAGCGTCTGGTTGGGTACGGTCAATCCCAGGCCCTGACCACCGCCCCGATCATAAAATTCCACGACTTCTTCGAGGGTTTTGTACACCCCATTGTGCATATACGGAGCCGTTAGGGCTACATTCCGGACGGTCGGTGTTTTGAAAGCATGGCGGTGCAGGTCGGTACCCGTCAGATTGTACTTTCCTACATCCGAATCCAGACTCAGGTTTTTCCAGCCGGCCTGAGCGGGTACGCCGAGCACTTCGCTTTCCGCTTTTTCGTAAAAGGGAGGAACCGTACCATTCGTCAGGGGCAGAAAATGGCAGGTGGCACATTTTGCTTTTCCGGCGAAAAGATTAAACCCGCGTTTTTCACTCGCGTTCAGTGCCTGCGGATTACCGCGTAGGTACTGATCAAAACGGCTGTTCAGCGAAATCAGGGTTCGTTCGTAGGCGGCCAGTGCATTCCGGATGGCGTGCGTCGTCATGCCTTCGGGATAGGCTTTGGCAAAAGCTTTGCGGTAGTTAGGGTCTTGTTGCAGCTCCAGTAGGGCTTTGTCCAGCGAGCCGTGCATTTCTTCGTGATTACCAATCACATCAGTTGCCTGATCTTCCAGATAAACCACCCGTGAATCGTGAAACAGGCGGGCTTGCAGGGCGGCATTCAACAGCGTGGGCGTATTACGCGTCAGCAGGCCCCCCGACAGCGAAGCACTACGGGTTTGCCCGTCACTGAAACCCTTGTCGGGCTGGTGGCAGGAAGCACAGCTTCGTTGGCGATTCCCGGAAAGGATGGCATCATAGAACAACTGCCGACCCAACGCAATTTTTTCGGGCGTCGAGCGGTGAGCGGCTACCGATACGAAATGTTCCGCGTTGAATCCAGCCGTATCCTGAAAAGTCCGGGCCGTACTACGAAGCGTACGGGATTCCTCAAAGGGCTGTATGTTTAAAGATAACTGAACCTGGTACAAGGCTGAACTCAAGGGATTCAGAAAATTCGTCAGAAAGGCCAGTCGATCAAAGGCACTGAACGAACCGGTCAGTTGTTGTTCACTACTAATAAATAAAGTGTGAATTTGCCGGGCCTGGTCGGGATAGTCTGCTTCCAGAGCCTGCGTATAGGGTTCCAGCCGTTCTCGCAGGGCTGCCAGGGCACTTTGGGCTTCGGGCAACGAATGCAGGGCGACTGGTGAGTCAAACCCCGTGATTCCTAAGGAAATGATGCGGAAAATTTCCAGCCGGGCCGCGTCAAAAATGTGAGCGTCGGTAAGCTGATTGGAGCCATCCATAAACGAAAGCCGCGTCAGGTTGGCCTTGAGTACGCGAACGTGCTGTTGCAACTCCGCGTAGTGAACGGTATCCAGCACCGGGAATATGTATTCTTCAATGACCTGAAAGCCTTCGGGTGGAATGACGAGATTATCGGCTTCCTCGAATTCGTCGAGAGCCGGACCATTCAGGTTCTTAGCCGTTTCGGGGAAATAATATTCTGTCAGCCATTCCACGCGTTTGTACGCCAGTCGGGCCTGCCGAAAACGCTGCTGCAATTCATCGGCGGGACGTTTTTGCGTTACGGCCTGTAGTAAGGTAGTGACGGCCGAATCCAGTCCCGCAATATCCTGCCGGAATTGAAACTGTACGCGTTCGGCCCGGCTGGGTTTTGGTTGGCACGACCACCAGATGCCGAGACTGAGGCCAACGAAAGCAAGAAAAAGCCCAAGGTTTTTCATGGGGAAAAAGCAGAAATTCCTGCCGGAGTACCCGGCAGGAATAGGTTCTATACAATCATGAATGATTACCGAGGTAAGCCACGAATAATAACGACCTGACTGGCCTGATTTTCGTTTTTACGGATGCTACCACCATCCACGCCCGCGTAAGCGGGTGAACGCCAGCTGTGGGGTTGAATCATCAGCATAAAGGTGGCCTCTTTGCCCGTTTCTTCGGAGATATCAACCAGTGAGCCGTACTCCCAATCACCGAATTTGGAAAGGGCAAATTGCGTGGCCGTACTATTCTGATTGTATTTCTCCTTATCGGCAGTCGTGCGGTGATGATCCAGTTCGAATACTACTTTCAGCTCGCCCGTAGCGATGTTATACTGATAGAGGTAGCTATCGTGCGTTTCGTCACCGTAGCCATTGGGATCTTCCTGGATGTACACGTAATTTTTCGTTACGCAAAGGTTATCGACATCCTGGAACGTTTTAGCCTTGCCTGTACGGTCATCACCGTCGAGAATCACTTCCAGCTGACCCGCCAGCGGGTTGTTTGCATCGAGCGTCAGGCGGTACGTGCGGCCGTATTTCGTACGGGAATAGTCGGCATTCACACCCGTATTGTTTTGACCCGTTACGTTGAAGTACACTTCCCGACCGATACCATCCTTGCGGTAATCTACGTCTTCTACGCGACCGAATTGGATGGATTTCAGCTCCGTATTCACTTTTTCGTTCATCTGACGACCCGTCAGGGTTTTCTGATTCTCGATTTTAACGAACTCAACGGCATACTTCTGGTTCTGTTTGATGTCTATTTCTCGCTGATTCAGATCCTTGCGGCGAAGAGTATAGTACGAACCGTTATCCAGATCACCTACCTGATCGGCTACGTACAGGAACACCTGACCACCGTTGGTACCGCTGTCGTCATCACCTACCATAATCACCGTTTTGCCGGGGAAAGCCGTTTTGGGCAAGGGCAGAGCCTGCTCGGCATTCTGACGACCGAGTGACGACTTCGTCCGGGACATACTGGCGGCTCCAGCGGGACTGTAAGGATCCAGAGCGTGGATTTGCGACTCTTCGCTTGATTCGCCACAGGTCAGATACACGGGACCAAAGCCATGTTCCTTCGGAGTAGCCATCGTGGCTGAACACAGCCGGTACTGACCACCGTCGGAGTTAAGAATGTACTCGCCTTTTACGGGTTTAAACGTTTTGTCGAGTGTAATGCGGGATACGGCGAAGTTGTCTTCGTGGTTGATCAACATGGAAAACGTTCCATCCGCATTTTTGAGCAGGCCGGAACCATCCGCAGAACCACCAAAAACGAAATCGGGCGACTGGGGAAGTTTGTCGTCCGAACCGATCAGGGAAAATAATTCCAGAGATTCAAAGCCCGCCTGTTTTTTCAGCAGGGCCGGAGTAACCGAGTGGTTTTGTAAGACCACCGCATTGGAATTGTCGGGATCGGAGTGATCCGTACAAGACCAGAGAGCCAGGCCCAGAAGAACGGTAGAAGTTAATGCTCGTTGCATGGTAGATATGGTGAGAAGCCACAAAAATCCACCTACAGTATTACTTGAATATTACGGACGTTTTATCGTTTTATGAGCTTTGGAAAGGGTAGGTTTTTTCAATCAGTATAGTTAGGAAAGCGTCTTCAAACTCAGAAAGAAAGTGTTGATGAACCCCTGAAAAATGAGATCTATGAGCAGGAATGCCAACCTATTTCAGGAACGTAAATCGTTTGGCAAGAGCGGTAGTACTACCGGAGAAAACCGGAGTAGGAGCAGAAACAAAAAAGAAAGAACAACCCTTTATACGTCAATTTTTGTCGTTTGACATATAAAGCGTACAGTTCATAGAATAAGCTTCATACCCCCGCTTGAAGAAGTGTAATTTTGAACCATAGGTTTAGAGGTTAAGCAGGAAACTCCCCCGTGATTCATGAGGGAGTTTTTTTATGAATACCGGGGAGGTCTCTGGGCCTTAGGCAGTTGATTATGACTGTTCCAGAAATCAAAGACCGTATTCCAGACATTAATATACTCTTTGCGGTTCTGGGGCTTGATGACAAAGGCATTGACGCCACTGGTGTAAGCCTCTTTGATAAACGCTTCGTTTTCCCAGTGGGAACACATCAATACGGGTAAGTGCTTCCACTGTCGCGAAGTCCGGAGCCGATCCAGTAGTTCAAATCCATTTTCTCCGGGTAATTCGTAATCCAACAACATAAAGCTGGGATTGACGTCTTCCAGATACAACAACGCCTGTTCCGCGTCTTCGGCAAAAAGTAACCGGCATTGCTGATTACTTTTTTCATAACTCCAGTTCATAATAAACCGATGATCCGGGTTATCTTCAACGACCAGTACTAACGGTTTTTCATTCATGATAATCTTGGTTCAAAAGCAAAACTGCCAGTGACTTAAAATAGACCTTTAGATGGTAATTCAATAATTTGAGCCCAATACGCGTAAATTTGCTTCCAGGTTTGAGCTAAATCCTGATACGTCTGGGGCTTGACAATGTAGCTGTTCGCTCCCTGCTCGTACGCTTTCTTGATGGTTTCTTCCTGTTCGGAAGTAGTAAACATCAAAACGGGTAAAGCTTTCAACGCCGTATTTTCCCGAATCCGAGTCAACAGCGATAAGCCATTGAGCCGGGGCATATTAATATCGAGCAAAATCAGCGAAGGTTCCAACGCCTGATTCTGTAACAACTCCCAGGCAAATTCTCCATCTTCTGCAAAAATGAGATCTCCCGG
>NZ_JBMDWJ010000280.1:0-10262 GCF_048595215.1 Siphonobacter sp. | reverse complement strand
CTTTCTGGGGATTGTCCAGATCCAGCAAAAAGACGCCAATGCAGTATTTCCGCATGGCTCCTACCCCGTGACTCAGTACCAGCCAGCCTTCAGGCGTTTCGATGGGTGAACCGCAGTTACCCAACTGTACAAACTCCCAGGGATACTTAGGAGCCAGTAACAACTGACTCGTTTCCCAGAAGTACAGATTGTCGGTTTCCATCAGATAGATGTTCTCCCCATCCTGACGACCCAGCATCACGTATTTGCCATTGATCTTGCGGGGGAACAAAGCCATCCCTTTATTCTTCACTACGTCTCCAGCCATCGTTTTCACGCGGAAATCCATAAAATCCCGGGTTTCGAGTAATTGCGGGAAAATGACTCGTCCGTTGTAAGCCGTATACGTAGCATAGTAGACCTTACTACCATCTTCATCCGTAAACTCCACAAAGCGGGCGTCTTCCATCCCATTCATTTCGTTTGGCGAATAAGGGAATAAAATTCGCTCACTGAGAGCCCGATCATCGCTGTAGTGTACTTCGTAATTAGCTTTCATCAGGGCCAGAATGCCATCCCCAGCTACGCGGTGCGAAGGATAATTGGGATCCTCTTTGACAACTGGGTACACATCCGAATACGAGACGTTCTCGGGCAGGCGGCTGGCGATACTACTGGCAAAGCCATCATCCAGACCTAGTTCATGGATTTTCTTTTTGAATACATCCAGCGTCAGATAGGCCTCCGTGTAGGAATTGGGCGGCGTCACGTACCTCGAGTGGCCATCTAGCCAAATACCGCAGTTCTGATCGACAAATCCGGAACGGAAAACAATGGACGAGATGTGACCTTCGCCCGTGGCTCGTAAACTAATGATGAATCGACGACAACCTTCGGGTAGGTTGTTTTGATCGGGGTGCCAGACAATTGAAGGATTAAACAGGGCGGCGGCTTCCAGGGCGTACTCGTGCGTGAAATAAGCTCCAATGAGTAATTGATGCAAAGGGCTTAATTCCTGCGGTAAATTGAAAAAAGAAAGAATCTCTTTAGCCCGACGATCCAGATACGCTTCAACGGCCTGGTGTCGGTGGCGGAATTCCTGAAAAACCTGAGCCAGCTCGTGTTCTACTTCTTCTTCAGTTAGCGTTAGTAAACGATTGACGATCAAAACCATACGTTCATTTCCTAAATGGAAAGGGCGGAATAGTACCCGGTGCGTATCCGGTTTTATGATCAGGGGATAACGTTCTACGTTTAACAAAGATTCGCTCATGTCATCAAGACAATTAAAGTGAATGTTCTCAACCCTGACCTTTTTCTGAGAAAAGCCAAAATTGAGAACAAGAAAAGTTCAAGAACTAACGGTCGAGTAACGATCGCTATTTAGCTCTCACTGAATTTTTTTCGCTTTTTTTCTGGCTAGCCTGCTGTTGAACCTGAGCCGCTCGAATTTCGGCACGGGCCATCAGATAAGCCAGACAGGATTCAGCTCCCTGATTGTAGTTCACTGAATGCGGTTGTAAGCCATCATAACATCCTCCTGAAGACTCGTCATACAACGCAAGTCCCGTATCGTTTTTACCCAGGTACCAGGCAAAAGCAGTATCGGCAGCTTCCCGCCAGATGTCAAGACCCGAATAGGCATACGCTGCCAGATAAGCTCCAATGGAAGCGGCGGCCTCCAAGGGTTGCTGATCATATACGGCAGGCTCACTACCCATGGGATAAAATCCTTCGGAACCAATGGCCCGGAAGTGTCCCTCGGGGGCCGTCTGTACATCCCGCAACCATTCCAACGTGTGTAAACCTACCAGCTGATGTTCGGGTACGTCTGAACAAAGCAGAGCTTGGGATAAACGGGCATTATCGTACGTTAAAATGGGTTCGAACCAATACCAGTACGGACGAGCCGTTTGGCGTAACAAGGCACACAGTCGATCACCTAATTCACGACGTAGTTCCTGCTTGTGACGGTCACCCGGATAGCGGTGTAAAAACTCCGAAAGACCTAGCATAGTGAAGGCCCAGCTACGGGGCGAGGTCATCTCCAGTACTTTATCAATCGAACGGTTGAATAAATCCTGAGCCCAGGCCCGCAGGTCAGGTCGACGCGTACGGGCAATCAGTCCGCCCAAAGCCCAGATAGCTCGTCCGTGACTGTCATCCGATCCGAAGCTTTCCAGCCACTCCCTTCCGTAAGACATAAAGTTACGGAAACGGCCTACCTGCGGATCGAAAGCATGATTTAGGAATGAGGCAAAAACATCAATCATCCAGGGAATACGGGCATCTACAATTTCACCGTCCGTATCCAGCCACGAAGCCAGTAGCAAAGCTCGGGCGTTGTCGTCCGTACAATAGCCCTCTTCGCGGTGTGGTAAAGTATAACGAGCGTGCTGAATGATTCCCGTAGAATCGGTCAATCGGTATAAGTGATCCAACTTCAGCGTTGGTAAGGCATCAGCATTTAGATCAAGTCGGTTGGTTACGCTATAGCCGAAGAGTCTGTGGTACGAACCAACGGTTTCATGCCATACCATCTGCCGACTGTATTGATAAGCTTCATTGCGAAGTTTATTCCGGTAGTCTGGCTCATCGAACAGATGAATCAACGCTTCTGCGATAGCTTCTGATGAACCAAAGGGTACCAATACACCCCGACCATCGGCCAGTAATTCCTCCGCGTGCCAGTACGGTGTTGACACTACGGCTTTCCCGCTTCCTACGGAATAGGCCAGCGTACCGGAAGTAATTTGAGCTGCATTCAAATACGGAGTCAGGTAGACATCAGCCATTTGCAGGTACTGAAGCAAGTCTTCTTTCTCGACGAATCGATTGTGGAATTGTACGTGTTCGGCTACGCCTAATTCTTCGGCCAAACGAACCAGGCTAGTCCGATACGCTTCTCCGTGTTCACGAATCAGGTTGGGGTGTGTAGCCCCGAGTACAATATATCGCAGATCCGGATGTTTCTTCACTACTTCAGGCAGTGCTGAAATAGCGGTTTCGATGCCCTTGTTGGGAGAAATTAATCCGAAGGTGAGTACTACTTTTTTGCCATCTAACCCAAAAGCTCCCTTGGCTTCGTCCGGATTGGTAAAGGCAACATCCGGAATGCCGTGCGGGATGACTACAATTTTTTCGGGCTCAATTTCATAGATATTTTCTAGGAATTGGCGTCCACGTTCCGACATCACTACTACAAAAGCAGAACGGTCAGCGATTGCACGTAAAATTCGATCCTGATCCGGTGAAGGTTTTTCCAAAATGGTATGGAACGTTGTAATCACGGGCATCTTCAGTCGATCGAGCAAATCAATCACATACTCCCCCGAATTGCCACCGTAAATACCGTACTCATGTTGCATGCAAACCACTTCAACTCCCGACTCATTCAAGTAGCGAGCCGTCTGTACATAGGCTGAACGACTATTTTGATCAAAGGTATAGCGAACTTCTGAAGGATAATCATACTCGCCCGGACGGTCTTCAACCGCTACCACGAACGTATCCAGATCCGCATATCGCTCCTGAAAGTGGGTACGCAAATCGTACGTAAACGTAGCGATACCACATTGACGCGGCAGATAATCACCCAAGAAAGCAATACGACGTACAGGTAGAGTATCAATTAATTTCATAAAAAGCTCATTGGTGTTCATACGACTGATCATTTATACAGGTGAATCTTTCTTTCGGATTAAGTTCCGAAGCTTTTCCTCGGTCTCGTTCAACAGGACTCTTAAGTCCTCCCCTGTTAACTAAAACCTAGTACCAAAACCGTTTTAAGGCGTTTCACGGGTACTTCTGATTATTACTATGAGTATTGTGGCAAGATTTCCCCGATTCCCATTCCTCACTTCACCTTTGTTAAGTACAAACTGAGGTATTGTTTTTTTGCCAATCATGCTACCAACCAAAATAAAATACAACTATGCAAACATCAACACCAGCACAAACGCAGTCGCATCAGACCGGTATTGAAGCCGATATGTACCCTCAGCCCATTTTCATTCGAGACTCCTACAAGGGTGCAGATAAGTTACGCGGTAAAGTGGCCTTGATTACGGGTGGTGACAGCGGAATTGGCCGGTCGGTAGCCGTTCATTTTGCCCGTGAGGGAGCTGACGTAGCCATCGTATACCTGGAAGAAAACGAAGATGCCTACGACACCCGCAAGCTCGTTGAAGCCGAAGGCGTACAGTGTCTGCTCATCCAGGGTAATGTACAACACCCTGAGTTTTGTAAAGCAGCCGTTGAAAAGACGGTTCAGCACCTGGGTCAGCTTAATATTCTAGTTAACAACGCCGCTGAACAGCACCCGCACGAATCTTTTGAGGACCTTACCCAAGCGGAACTTGAAAATACATTCCGCACGAATATTTTTGCTTTTTTCCACTTCACCTGGGCGGCTCTTCCGCACTTGAAAGAAGGAGATAGCATTTTGAATACGACTTCTGTAACCGCTTTTCGGGGTAGTCCTTCCCTGATTGATTACGCATCAACCAAAGGAGCGATTACGGCGTTTACGCGTTCGTTATCTGAACAACTGGCCGAAAAAGGAATCCGGGTCAATGCCGTCGCTCCGGGGCCAATCTGGACTCCCTTGATTCCGGCTACATTTCCAGCCGAAAAAGTGGAAGCTTTTGGGAAAGACGTACCGTTGAAGCGGGCCGGTCAACCCTGCGAAGTCGGCCCCTGTTACGTCTTTCTGGCGTCAGAAGATGCCAGTTACATAACGGGGCAAACCTTACATCCAAACGGGGGTACCGTCATTAACGCTTAGACCATACGTTGCTAGAAAAAGGCAGTGCGATTTGAATTGCACTGCCTTTTTCGATTAGTCGGGTAATTCGGCAGCAGTAAACCAGAAACCAGCCAACTGCTGAATGAGATCCAGTGTTTCGCGGAAGGAATTAGGTTTAACCATGTACGAATTGGAGCCCAGTTGATAGGCTTCCTGAATATCGGAAGGTGAACGTGAGGTCGTAAACACGATAACTGGAATGGACTTTAAAGAATCATCCGCTTTTATTTCGGATAAAACCTCTTTACCGTTCTTGCGGGGCATGTTTAAATCCAGTAGAATCAGGTCCGGGCGAGGACTGGACTCGGGGTTTGCATAACGGCCTCTTCGCTTCAGATATTCGCAACATTCTTCCCCATCCGCCACAAATCGTAGTTTAACCGGATCATAATAATGTGCTAGGGCATCTTTAAATAAATCCTGGTCGTCGGAATCGTCTTCTGCCATTAGTAAGACGAAGTCCAAAGGTTTTTTCATGAAGAAAGAATAGTTGAATTCGCTAGCCGTGTTCTAGTAGGTGTATACAAAAGTAGTACTGCTGGGATTCTAACTCCACTTAGGATAAAACTGTTTAGGAAACGGTATAAAAAAGAAAATCCGGCCACCAGACCGGATTTTGTGTTACTGTACTCGGATCTACGCACTATCTACTAATTTGTATTTGTAAGCGTATTGTCTCCGTACATTTCATGGGTAGGATGCGGTTTCATGATGCCATTTTCACGCGTATCCAGTTGCTCAATTTCGTCGAGTTCGTCGTCGCCGATGACAATGTCCGAGTCCGTTGAAAAATCTTCTTCGATAACGGGCTCTTCCTCGTCAGTAAGGTCTTCATCCTCATCATCGTAAACCGTCAGGTCCTCTTCTTCATATTCCTCATCATCTAAATCATCGACGTTTTCGTCCAGTTCTTCTTCCTCTGGATCAGGTGTCAAGGAGGCTCGAACGTCTTCGTCGATAACCTCGTCAGGGTGAATCATAGCTATGGGTGTTTAGAAAGTTAGAATTTATTCAATACGCGTGAGCTGATCCACGGCAATTTCCCCCTGATCGGTCAGGAGTACTAACGTATTACGGCCCTGTTGCTGACTTTGCCCCATGCCCAGCACAAAATAGGGAGCGGTGCTATAACGTTCGCCCGAATTCAGTGCTAATAAGGACTGTTCAGGATAAAATACGTAGGAAATTCCATTTTGAGTACCTTGCCAACCACCCGTAAGCGTCTTTTCCGGTTCAGTCGTCTCCGTTTCGTCCGTTACTCCCAAGGGTTGCTCCTGGCGAGCATAGACCTGAGCGGCTGGTACTTCGGCGAAGGCCGGTGACTGAGCCGCTAGCGGTGCCAATTGTTCAATTAATTCGGCTAAGCGGGCTTTCAGCGAGTGGTTATTCCAGTCACCGATCATAAGCATGCCGTTTTGCCACTGGCCCTGACCGCCTAATTCGGGCGAATTAAACTGTACTTGTTTTCCGTGCGAGCGTACTAATCCATCCCAGATATGTTGTACGACCGGCAAACTGAAGCCAAATCGTTGAGCCGATTCTTCCAGTATCATTGGTGTTCGTTCTCCCATATGCCTTGTTTTTTTCTCAGATCTTGAAAAATTTGTACCAATCCCGTTCTAAAGGGGTTTTTGCTTTTTAAGAGATGAATTCTTTGACTTATAAACAAACGCTAATAGTATCATAATCAGCCATTCGTATGAAAGATTACTAGGATCTTGCAGAAACGACCCGTCGTTTACGCACGGTCCGTGGAATCCAGCTTTTAGGGGGCATTGGGTACGATCTACCCAAATCTACGCCGTATTTTCGCTGGTCGGCTAGCCGCATTCGCCAAGGTTCGTGCAGGAAACGGGGCGGCACTTGAGCTAATTCCGGTAACCAGATTCTCAGATAATGTATTACATCCGGTAACGTTCGGGATTCCTTCACAGGATTTAGGAATTTCTTCTTTCCGCTGGCTTTCTGGTACGCGTCTAGCAGCATCGGATCAAAATCGAGGGACTGCCGGGCCAGCCACTGCCAGCCTGTAGCTTCATATTCGGGCAAGCGTTGTCGCAGTACTGACAGTAATAATTCCCGTAGTCGCGGAATGAGATAGCCCGTTTCAAGAAAGCAACGCATCGCCGCGTCCACCAATGGTAAGCCCGTACATCCTTTTTTCCAGGCGTCAAACTGATCATTCTCCTGCTCTTGTGGTTCCAGTAACGTAGGCTCGTATAAACGAGCTTGCAGCCTATCGTGTAACCACAGTTTTTGTTGAAACAGCTTCAGGGCCTCTACATGAAACCCTTCCTCCATCGCTTCAGACGCCGCCTGATACACTTCCCGAATTGAAAGATTCCCCCACGCCAGGTAAGCCGACAGTCGACTGGCATTGTACCGACTCAGGTACGGATTGTCTTCCGCCCGGGCGTACTGCACGGCCCTAATTTTGACAAAACTCGTTAACCATTCCTGAGCCTGCGTAAAACCGCCGCGTTGGAAATGAAAGTCGCGAATATGAAAAGGGTGTAAGTCATCCACCGCGGACAAGTGTTCCGTAAAGCCAGCTCCGAGTGATACTGTTTTCAGTTGCGATAGGTCAAGCGTCGGTATGGGTTTTCGCATTGCCTGCTGCCAGCGGCGTTTGCCCTCGGACTGATGGAGATCGGCTCCCGAAACCTTCGGGAAGCGTACCCACTCTACTCCTTCGCTTTGGCAATAATCCTCAATGGCTTTATTGCGTTGATGCAGTACCGGCAGTCCGGTTTCTTCGTACGAGAAAATTGTTTCTACGCCATACCGACGGTGCAGCCGTTGCAGTACGGCCAGGAAGTCATTCCGAATAATGTGCAGGGTATGATGCTGGCGTTGAAAGGCCGCCGTCAAATCCTGCAATGATTCCCGGATAAACCGTCCATGACGTTTATCAAAATGTGGGTCTTTTAGTAACAGGGGTTCGTAACAAAATACAAGCACTACCGCCTGCCCTTCTGCCAGAGCCGCCTGTAAGGGAAGATGATCTGAGCATCGTAGATCTCGTTGAAACCATAAAATATTCATACGGATACTGCCATTCTATTCACTAAAAACGAAAGAAGTATACCAACTCGAACCTTCGAAAGAAAGGCTCATTCATATAGAATTTGACTGTCTGACCGTTTTAGCTTTGTTTTGTGAATAAATTTAGAACCTATATCGGCCGATGCTTCGACGAATTCTCCCCCTTTTGTCCCTGATTTTCATTACGTTGCTTGGTACAGAAGCTTCCGCTCAGGTGCTACACCTAAAGCCTCACTATGGTTTAAAAGCCGGACTCACTTCAGGGTATACCATTCGTAGTCCGAAAGACGACGTAGTTTCCCGCTTTAATTCAGGCCTGCACTTCGGTGGTTTTTACCGGCAGCGTTTCAATAAGTTTGTGATTCAACCGGAAGTGGTTTTGACGCAACGCGGTGGTGCTTTGAAAGCCAACAACGTTGTTACCCGTAATTCCTTTTATTACGCCACCGGGGCAGCCGTATTCGGTTACGTCGTAACGGAAGGATTGACGCTAGAGGCAGGACCGGAATACGCCTACGCCCTGAATGGACCGGAAAGTACGCCCCGTGGACCTAATAACCGCAGTGATTACGGTTTCACCGCTGGTCTTCGGTACGATTTCATGGACGCTGCTGACAAGGTTAGCCTGAACTTACGCTACAGTCGTGGTTTTAACAATGTGATTACGACCCAACCCGGAGTAAATTTCTATAATCAGGCCGTTCAGATTTCACTGATTTACAATTTCTACAAAGAGTAGTCGTTATTTAGGAAAATAAAAAGAATAAAAAAGACGCCCGTAGGATGCAACCTGCGAGCGTCTTTTTACATCTGAGCCTTGAAGGCTCCGCCCGCGTTCCGAACAATGGCACGCGTTTGGTACAGTTGTAGATTTTGGGAGAAGAAATACGGGGTTTCGTCCTCTAAAATCTGATAGTAACCATGAATACTCGTCGAAAAGCAATACATTTGTTTACAGTAACATTTGCCAAGGGCAATTCTTTATTCTGCATGACAAAACGATTAATCATAGCACTTTCGGCTCTTCTGCTTGTGGGCTTATCCACGGAACACGGAATGGCTCAGGGGCAAGTTAAAGCGATTCAGTTCTCCGGCGTAGTTGTGGGTGGAAAGCAATCCGAAGTGTTGCCCTCCGCTACGATTAATATTGCCAATACAGGTCGGGGTACGGTTACTTCCAACAACGGCTATTTTAACATTCCAGTTTTCCCGGGTGACAGTATCATCTTCAGTTATACGGGTTATCGCAAACAATACCTGGTCATTCCGAAAAACTATAATGAGCCTTCGTATTCAGCTAAGGTTCAGTTACGGGAAGATGCCATTACGCTGCGGGAGGTGAAGGTCTATCCTTTCCGGAATTTCGAAGAATTCAAGAAGGAATTCCTGACCATGAATTTACCCGATCAGCAGGAACGCGAAGCACTGGCCCGGAATATGGATCCCGATTACTTACGCAGGTTGGCGGCCATGCAGGGTTCCGGCGTGAACTCCAGTTTCCAAGCTTCCCAGAATCAGATTAGCAATTACAACGCTAATAAGGGTTTTGCCAATACCATACCTTTCTTTAACCCATTGGCCTGGGCTAGTTGGATCAAATCGGTGAAGGATGGAGCTTTGAAAGACAACTCCTGGAAGGATATCTATAAAGATGCTCCTACGCTGAATACAAACCGGGACTCGTACATCCGGCAACAACGTCGAAACAATTAAGAGCGTAACAAGCTATATTTTAGGGAGGCTGGTCATTGCAACCAGCCTCCCTTTTTTTAGGCACCTATTCACCAATTCATTCATTTTTGCTTGAATAAGCCTCCTGAATCACTCTTGTACTAATCCATTATAAAATAGGTTTACGACGCTACAGGCCCCATTTTCCCTGTCAAAATAGCATAAAACGTAGAAATAGGTCTACATAATTCTGCCAGTTTGACTTGGCTACTCTTCTGGAAAGGTGTTTTTCTATATAAGGGAAAAACCCATAAAGCCATGAAACCGCAAATCTCAGTACCGAAAGAAATTCTCGCTAATATAGACTTTGCAAATACGTTGAACGGTGGTCGGACTGAATCATTAGTCTGGGTAAACCGCGGCGAGGCGGGCTATGAAGTATTTGTAAAAATGCCAGGCGTTGATCCTGATGACTTACAGGTTGATATTGAAAACGGCCACTTATGGCTGTACACCCTGCACCCTGTATTGAAAGTAAACGAAGAGGAAGAAGTAGAAAGCTTCTTACCTTATACGGTGGGCGATCTGTTGATTCCGAGTGACGTAGACGTCGAACATATTTCGGCACGTTACCGCAACGGACGTTGGCGAGTATTCCTTCCTTTCAGCGAAGATGAAGGATTACAACGTCACATTGATCTTGATTGGGAATAAGTGATTGTTTGGTCTTTCTTTTGGACTGGGATTGCTTAGAAATATC
>NZ_JBMDWJ010000279.1:0-17881 GCF_048595215.1 Siphonobacter sp. | reverse complement strand
CGCATCCGAGAGGCTATATCGCTGATCTTCCGTCAAATCCAGACGAACGTAGAAAAAACTGGCCAAAACATTCAGGGCCACAATTCCAATCACTAAAAGCAGGGGACGCAGGTACTTGGATTTCATAGTGCAAAAATCACGCTTTTTACGGCTTTAGAACTAACGCCCCGCCCGATAAAAAATTTTCTTTCCTTAGATTGTAACCTTTCCCGCACCCTGGCGTATCCTTTCCCGAATTCTGAACCTTAGCCTACTCCATGACCGACGAACAGGCCATGCTAGCTGTCAAAGGAGGAGATCTGGACAAAGCGGCCATTTTGTACGAACGCTACAAAAAGTCGCTACTCAATTTCTTTCTCTATCGGCAACCGTCCCGGGACGTAGCCCGCGACCTTACCCAGCAGGTATTCCTGCGGGTGTTGCGGTATCGGCATACCTTTCGGGAAGAGGCCGTGTTCCGAACCTGGGTGTACGAAGTAGCTCGCAATGTATTTCACGACCACCTGAAAACGGTGCGGCTGCAAACCAATGAAATTCCGGAACTACTCGATACGGAAGAAGAGCCGGAAGACCGCCATCAGCAATTACACCAGGCCCTGGGCCAGCTGCCCGATTCGTACCGGGATGTACTCCTGCTGAGTCGGTTTCAAAACATGAGTTACGAAGAAATTGGGCAGGTACTCGGGCTGTCGGTGGCGAATGTGAAAGTACGGGCCTTTCGGGGCTTACAGAAGTTACGTGAATTGTATTTCCAGTTGAATGAGTAAAGTCAACCAACGCATACGCTCGTGGAAAAAGATACGGTGATTATTGATTATTTGCTGGGACGCCTGCCGGAATCCGAACGGCTGGCCTTTGAGCAACAACTCGACGCCGACCTGCCCCTCAAGCAGGAAGCTGATGGATTACAGAAAATCTGGTACGATGTTCAGCAACAGGAAGTCGAACCGGATCCCGGAATGGATACGTCTTTCTATGCTTTACTGGATCGGGAGAAAGAAAATCAGGCCCTTGAAAAAGCTCGCCAACAACCCCTCAAGGCCTTACCTCGCCGCCGCTCTTACTGGCCCTACGCCGCTGTACTGGCCGCTTTCGGACTCATGTTCTGGCTGGGCCGCCTGACGGTTACGCCTACCGTACGGACGCTTACCGTCGAAAAAAAGGTTATGCAACCCTTGGCGATGCCCCCTTCGGAAGAGGTTGCCCAGGTAGAAACGCCGAAGACCGCGGAGACGAAAGAGACGTCGCTAACGAAAGTACAGCAGGAAGTGGCTACGCTTCGCAAAGAACTGAAGGTTACCCAGGAACTAGTTGTGCTGGGCTTATTACGGAAAGAATCGGCCGCCGAACGGCTGAAGGGCTTACAGTACGCCAGTCATCTACCCGAGTTAAAACCGGAAGTACTACGCAGTCTGGTACGAACCCTTCGGCAGGATGAGAATATCAACGTACGACTCGCCGCCATTGAAACCTTACGGGCGTATGGGCAAAATCCTAAGGTTCGGGAAGCTTTTCTGGCCCGGCTGGAAACCGCTTCCGAAATCCCTGAACAGCTCAGCGTCATGGAAACGCTGGTGGGCTTACGTATGCAGGAAGCTCTGCCCCAACTCAAACACCTGACCGAAGACGAAACGGTCGATCCCCTCATTCGCCAAAAAGCTCAGCAAAGCATTCAACTATTAACCATTTAATGTCATGAAAAAAGGATTTATCGCGGGTTTGATCCTGCTAAGTAGCAGCCTTTTCGCTCAGGAAAAACCGAGCACCCAAACCTACCGTACCACCTTCGCGGGGAAGAAAGTCGTACTCCGGATTGAACATGCCAACGTAACCATTCAGGGAACGGATGGTAACGAAATTATAGTTGAAGCTCAGGGCATTACACCCCCGCCCAAAGAAGCCGAAGGCCTACGACCCGTCGGGGGCGGCGGTACGGATAATACGGGGGTGAACCTCTCGGCTCGTACGGAAGGCGATGTGCTCAATCTCACCACCAGTATCCGGCAGGATGGTATCAGTTATGTCATTCGGTTACCACGCCGTTTGAATGTAAACTCGCAATCGAATAACCGGTATGGCTTCGATGATTCAGAGCTATCCATCAACGGAATCCAGGGCGAAATTGAAGTCCGTACGGCTTCTACCGCGATCAATCTGAAAGACATTTCAGGACCGGTCATTGCCTATTCTTCTATGGGAAAAATCAACGCTCAGTTCAGTAAGGTGAATCAGAGCAAACCCATTTCCTTATCCTCGGGCCACGAGTCCATTGATATTAGTCTTCCCGCCGATACGAAAGCTCAGGTAGCTTTATTGACGTCGATGGGTAATGCTTTTACCGATTTTGAAATCAAGCCGCTACCAGATTCGCTGGTGAAACGACCTAAAACCGTCCGAGCCGTTGCCGGCGTCGGGGTTAAGGGATCGGCCGTTAGTGTTCGTCAACAACTAGCCATCGCCGATAAGGCACGAGAGTTGGCAGCCAAACAAGTAACGATCGCTGACGGGGAGATCATTTCAGAAGCTACCACCATCAATGACGTTGTTGAGTCTGGAAACGCTTATACCTTTTTTCCTTCGGAAAGATCTTCGGGTACCCGAGGGGTCATCAATGCTCCCGGCGTTTCCATTACCGTTCATTCCTCCATGGGAAATATCTATTTGCGGAAACGCAAGTAACCGAATACCGAGCTTCTGAGTGCATCACTCAGAAGCTCACCAATGTTTCCACCTGCTGATGAATCAGGGTTTTGATAAACTCGTCCTGAATTTCGCCTTCCACCCAGTTTTTTTTCAGAAACGGAATCTTCACCCGCAGCCCCAGTACCGTTGCGTTCATAAAGCTCAAAATATCCGTCAGGTGACTCATCCCCAGCGGATTGCCACTTCCCCCGTCCGAAATTCCCACCAGAGCCACCATCTTGCCGCTTAGTTTGCTGGGATAATGAAATCCATCCAGAAACGCTTTCAGTACGCCCGGAAAAGACCCGTTGTATTCAGGGACGATAAAGATCAGCTTACTCGCGTTTTCAACCGAATCCCGAATGGCATTGAAGGCATCGTGCTTACCAAAGTTGCCGTACAGAGCCGAGTAGATAAAGTCAATGGGCAAATCCGCCAGATCCACAATACGGGATTCAGCTCCCGCCTGCTGAATCTGTTGCCGGTAATACTCCGCAATCTGACGACTACGGGAATTTTTCTGATTCGTTGAAGAAACGATGGTGATCATGAGTAATTTGTCTTTTCTTAGGTACCCTTTTGCCAGCGTAGCTAGCTTGCTGCAAGGTAAAAGGTTTCTCAACTTTTGAAGCGGCTGCCGTTTATTTCCATTGCCCGTATGGACCAACCTTCTATCCTCAACCTATTTAAATCGCAGGCCAATTCGGAACGAGCGGCCTTTGTCGCCCGTTACTTCAAAACGGGTCCGGGGCAATACGGTGAAAACGATCTGTTCCTCGGCCTTTCTGTGGGACAAACCCGGGCCATCGCCAAACAGTTTCGTACCCTACCCCAGAAAGACGTTTTGGGTTTAGTACAGAGTCCCTATCACGAACATCGGGCGGCGGCTCTGTTTATCTGGGTTGATCAGTTTAAGAAGGGTGATCCGCTCCAAAGGATGGAAATTTTTGAAAGCTATGTAGCCCATCGGCAGTACGTGAATAACTGGGATCTGGTAGACGTTTCCGCCCGTGACATCGTTGGAGCTTTTCTATATGATCAGGATCGAAGTCTTTTGCACGACTATGCTCAGTCCAATCACCTCTGGAGCGTCCGTATTGCAGTCATTGCCACGCTGTACTTCATTAAAAGGAAAGACTATACCGATACGCTGGCTCTGTGTACCTTACTGCTTTCCCATCCGCACGACCTGATTCACAAAGCCTGCGGCTGGATGCTCCGGGAAGTAGGCGAACAGGATCGGGAAGTTTTAAAAGAATTTCTCGACGAACACACCCGACAGATGCCCCGTACGATGCTTCGCTACGCCATTGAAAAATTACCGGAATCCGAGCGACAGTACTATTTAAAGTTGAAGTAATGCAGGAAGTATTAAGAGCACATTTGGAGCAAATCATTCCGCTGACGGACGAGGAATTCGCTTTCATCGCCTCACACTTTACGCTTAAAAAGTATAAAAAGCATCAGTTTCTCATTCAGGAAGGCATGCCCGTCAAGTACGTCTATTTTGTCGTCTCCGGACTTTTGAAACTGGTACACACCGACGATACGGGCAAACAGCAGATCATCTCCTTTGCCATGGAAGACTGGTGGGAAAGCGATTATCAGGCCTTTTACACGCAGACCGAAGCCACGTTTTCACTGGATTGTATTGAAGATAGTCTCGTGCTTGGTCTTTCGCTGGAAAGCTATCAGACGCTTTGCGAGCGGCTGCCCAAAATGGAGCATTTTTTCCTTCAGAAAGCAAATCGGGGGTACATGGCTTTGCAGCGGCGTCTGTTATCGCTGATGACTAGCCAGGCCAAAGAGCGGTACGAACAGCTTCTCCACCAATACCCGACGCTGGTTCAGCGGGTTCCTAAAACCTTACTGGCTTCTTACCTGGGCGTTTCCCGCGAAACACTGAGTCGACTTTCCTCCCGAGTGTGAGCTACATCACTCGAAAGTTGTGCGGTAACTCACCGTTGGACCGCTCGATTCGCCGGACCTTTGTCCCGTTCATGTAAAGCAGTCAAGCAAATGGAAAAGCGAATCATTAATCCCTGGCAATGGCAGGACGCCCGGAATTACGTACAGGCCGTAGAAGTAAAAAATGTAACCTCCACCCTCTATTGTGCCGGGCAGGCATCCGTATTAGCCGACGGTACGTCGAGTCATGCGGACATGAAAACCCAGTTGCTACAGGCCATCGAAAATCTGGAGCTGGTGATCAGTCAGGCGGGTTATGCCTGCAAAGACATCGTTCGGTTAAACGTCTACACCACTTCTTCGGAAGAGCTTTTCGCTCATTTTGATATTTTTCAGGCATGGATCACCAAGCACGGCATCCAACAGGCCAGTACGTTTTTTGAAGTAAAGACGCTTTTTGAAACGTTATCGGTGGAGCTGGAAGCGACGGCAGTGAAGTAAGCGGTATAATGCAAAAACGCTGGCAGATTTAGGTCCGCCAGCGTTTTTAATGAAGTCCTCTCGTGGAGTAACCCCAAGTTCCTATAAGTACTGATTCACGTTTACGGCGTTCAGATCTTCGAACGCGGCTTTCAGACGCGTAACGAAAGCCTTTTCACCTTCACGCAACCATACGCGGGGATCGTAGTATTTCTTGTTGGGAGAATCTTCGCCCGTAGGGTTACCGATTTGCGATTGCAGGTAGCCTTCTTTCGATTTGTAGAAGCCCAGAACACCATCCCAATACGCCCACTGCATATCCGTATCGATATTCATTTTGATCGCACCGTAGCTGATGGCTTCGCGGATTTCTTCGCGTGAAGAACCGGAACCACCGTGGAACACGAAGTTTACGGGTTTCTCTGCTTCCAGACTGAATTTCTCACGAATGTATTTCTGTGAGTTGTTCAGGATGATGGGTTGCAGTTTTACGTTACCGGGTTTGTATACGCCGTGCACGTTACCGAACGCCGCAGCTACCGTAAAGCGGCTAGAGATGGCGTTGAGTTTTTCGTACGAGTACGCTACTTCTTCGGGCTGGGTATACAGACGGGAAGAATCTACATCGGAGTTATCCACACCGTCTTCTTCACCACCCGTTACGCCTAATTCAATTTCCAGCGTCATGCCCATTTTGGCCATCCGCTCGAGGTATTTCGAAGAAATTTCGATGTTTTCTTCCAGCGATTCTTCCGACAAATCGAGCATGTGGGAAGAGTACAGGGGCTTACCCGTCTGAGCGAAGAATTTCTCTCCAGCTTCCAGTACGCCGTCAATCCAGGGAAGGATTTTCTTGGCACAGTGGTCCGTGTGCAGTACGACGGGCACACCGTAGCGTTCGGCCAGTAAGTGAATATGTTGGGCTCCTGAAATAGCTCCGGCGATAGCGGCTTGTTCGTTATCGTTTTTCAGGCCTTTTCCTGCGTAAAACTGAGATCCGCCGTGGGAAAACTGAATGATGACGGGAGAATTCAGGTCGCGAGCTGTTTCCAGTACTGCGTTTACCGTACTGCTGGAAATAACGTTGACAGCCGGAAGAGCAAATTGGTGTTTCTTAGCGAGTTCGAATAACTCCTGAACGGCATCTCCTGAAAGAACGCCCGGAGCAATTTGAGTTGCATTGGCCATACTAAGCGTTGAAATGTGATGATTATGAACTAATTTTTTTACTCGTATTGAAAGAAGTTCGTCGTTTCTGAAACGGTGTATTCCGTTGAAACCAACCCTACGAGGTTCGTTGTACGAGAACTTCAAGTTGATGAAGAAGAAGCTTACTACCAACCTTATTCTGATCTGAGCAGAAGGCGGCTGGCCATCAGCGGCTACAAACTTAGGCATTTTTCCTTCATCCGTCGTACTTCCATTTAAATAAGGTATAGAATCACTTTTTCGTTTCCAATCGGGGCCTGAAAAATCCAAAAAATCATAAAAAACGCATTAAAGCCGCCTCGAAAAGTACAAAAACTGACCAATAGCTAGTTTGCAAACCTAGGAATGGCCTATCTTTGATGTCCCAAATCAAGCTTTAGGTTTAGTGCCCGTCTGCTAGGGCGGCCTAAGCACTAAACTTCAAAAACTCTAACACATGTCTTGGTTCACCCGGAAAGACAAGGGTATTCAAACCCCCACTGAAGCCAAGCGGGAAGCTCCCGACGGGCTTTGGTACAAGTGCCCTCAGTGCGGGAATATCATGCATACCCGCGAGCACAAGCTGCAGGCCTATACCTGCTCGAAATGCAATTACCACGAGAAAATCGGTTCGCAGGAATATTTTGAACTGCTCTTCGACGATACCCTTTATACCGAACTCGATCCGACGATGACGTCGGACGATCCGCTCCACTTCAAAGATACCAAAGCTTATCCCGACCGGATCAAGGCTACCGAACGCAAAACGGGGCTGAAAGATGCGGTTCGTACGGGTTATGGCCAAGTACAGGGCATTGATATGGTAGTGGCGTGTATGGACTTTAACTTCATCGGTGGTTCGATGGGTTCGGTCGTAGGCGAAAAAATCGCCCGGGCGATGGATTACTCCCTGAAAAACCGGATTCCCCTCCTCATGATCTCCAAATCGGGAGGTGCCCGGATGATGGAGGCGGGTTTCTCGCTCATGCAAATGGCGAAAACGTCGGCGAAAATTGCTCTGCTCGATCAGGCCAAAATTCCGTACATCTCGCTTCTGACCGACCCTACGACGGGTGGTGTTACGGCTTCCTTTGCGATGTTGGGTGATTTTAACATTTCCGAACCCGGAGCCCTGATCGGCTTTGCGGGGCCCCGTGTCATTCGCGAAACCATCGGTAAAGATCTGCCCAAAGGCTTCCAAAGTGCTGAATTTGTACAGGAACACGGCTTCCTCGATTTCATCGTGGATCGTAAGGATTTGAAAGATCGTCTGGCGAAATTGCTGGAAATCATTTGGGTCAAGCCTGCGTAATACCCTATTTCAGTATAAAAAGCCTGGGTCCCGCGACTCAGGCTTTTTTCGTGTCCGTTCGGATCGTTTGTTCTTAGTATCTTTATCGCAACCATTTTAACTTCTTCACTGTATGCGTGGTCGCTTGTCGCTGGCTTTTCTCTGGCTCTGTACCCTATTCTTTGTCGGCTGTAAATCTTCGGAAAAAGCATCGGAGGGTTCTTCGGTAGCGATCTCCTGGAAATTGATTTCCAACTTCACCGATACTCCGTCTGGTTTTAAAGCCCGTTTTGTCTTCAAAAACAATGGTAGTGAAACGCTGGGTAATAAGGGCTGGACGCTGTATTTCAACATGTCCCCCCGCCCGATTCTGGCTTCCAAAACACCGGCTCCGGCTACCGTCGAGCATATCAATGGCGACTGGTACAAGCTGACGCCCAACGAGAGTTTTGAGCTGAAACCCGGTGCCAGCCTGGAAATTCCCTACGAAGCTTCGGTCGCCATCATCAAGGAAACGGATGCCCCGATGGGTCTGTACTTTGTGCATACGGATGGGAAAGAAGAGAAAATAGAAGAAGTAGCCGACTATACGGTTGAACCGTTCACGGAAAAAGAGCAAATCCTACGCGGCCCGAATGATCAAGTTCCTTTGCCTACCGCGGCCTACCAGTATCAGCAAAATGCGGCCCTGAGTCTGGTTTCGCCCGAACAACTGCCGGTCCTGATTCCTTCTCCGGTGAAGGTGACGAAAACGGCGGGTTCCGTTAGCCTGACGAAGGAATGGCCCATTTATTACGCGAAAGGGCTAGCCAATGAAGCTACGTTTCTGGCCCAACGCCTCCAGGTACTGACGGGTACCTCATTTACTACGAAAGAAGGAACGAGTACAGAGCAACGCATTCAACTGAGTACGGGCTCGGTAGCCGTAAATGGGGTTACCAGCGAAGCGTATCAATTGAACGTAGCAGCCAACGGTATCCAGATCGTGGGCAGTGATGCCGCCGGGGTTTTCTACGGCGTAGAAAGTTTGCTGGCTTTGGCTCCGATTGCTGCCTACCAGAAAGCGACCGCTCCTCTGGCCCTGCCGCAGGTACAGATTGAAGACGCTCCCCGTTTCAAATTCCGGAGTATGCACTTCGACGTTTGCCGAAATTTCCAGACGAAAGAAACGGTCAAACGCATGCTGGATTTACTGGCTTTCTACAAAATTAATCACCTGCTGTTTTACCTGACGGAAGACGAAGCCTGGCGGCTGGAAATTAAGAGTCTTCCCGAATTGACCGAAGTAGGTTCGCATCGCCAACATACGGCGGGTATGCAAACGGCAGCTCTGCACCCCGCGTACGGCTCCGGTCCCCATTCCGATGCCAAGGGCAAATACGGCAGTGGATACTACACCCGTCAGGACTTCATTGACATCCTGAAATACGCACAGCAACGACACATCCAGATTATCCCGGAAATCGGCTTTCCCGGTCACTCGCGGGCGGCTATCAAATCCATGGAGGCTCGGTACGAACGCTTCATGAAAGAAGGCAAAACGAAAGAAGCCGAAGAATTCCGACTGATTGACCCCGAGGATCAATCGGTTTATAGTTCGGCTCAAGCCTTCAAAGACAACGTGATCTGCGTCGCCCGCGAATCAGCGTATCGTTTCTTTGAAACGGTGATTGCTGACGTAGCGAAGATGTACGACGAAGCGGGATTGAAACTGACTGTACTTCACGTCGGTGGGGATGAGGTACCGCAGGGCGTCTGGACGAAATCGCCAATGGTGGATGAGTTGCTCAAGAAACATCCCGAAATCAAGGGACCCCGCTACCTGCAGAGCTACTTCTTCGGGCAAATGCTCAATCGCCTGAAAAAATATAATCTGGAAATTCATGGTTGGGAGGAAGTAGCCCTGAACGTAGATGCTTCGGGTCAGTATGTAGCCAATCCGGATTTTGTGGGTAAAGGCGTCGTTCCGTACATCTGGAATAACGTATTCGATGTGGATCTGGGATATCGCATGGCCAATGCAGGTTATCCCGTGGTGCTGTGTAACGTGACGAATCTGTACATGGATCTGGCTTACAACAATGACCCGAAAGAACCCGGTTTGTACTGGGGCGGCTTTGTCGGTCCAAAAAACGCCTGGACCTTTGCTCCCTATGATTTCGCCAAGACTACCTATACCAATTCGCTGGGTAAACCACTGGATTTTACGGGTAAGCAGAAGCTCAAAAATCGTCAGAATATTCTGGGACTGGAAGCTCAATTGTGGAGTGAAACCGTCAAAGGTCGTGACATGATGGAATATTACGTGCTACCGAAACTGATCGGTTTTGCGGAAAGTGCCTGGGCGGCCGAGCGTCCTTGGGAAATGATCGAAAACCGGGATCAACGCGAGAAGTCCATGCAAACGGGTTGGAATGTGTTTGCCAACACGCTGGCCCAACGCGAATTACCCCGCTTGAGCTACTGGAACAATGGCTATAACTACCGCATCCCAACGCCCGGAGCCGTTCTGGAAAACGGTACGCTCCAAGCCAATGCCGAATATCCCGGCCTCCAGATCCGCTACACAACGGATGGCTCCGAACCCGGACCCCAGTCTACGCTGTACCAATCGCCCGTGCCCGTACAGGGCACGGTGAAACTGAAATGCTTCGATTCGGCGGGTAAATCTAGCCGTATGGTTACCGTGGGTAAGTAAGCATAGCTGTAAACAAAAAAGGCAGTCAGGGTCTACGCTCTGACTGCCTTTTCATTTATTCGACCACGATTCGTCTGGTTACGACCGCCTTTGCCTGTGTGGCTCGTAATAGATACAGTCCTTTGCGTAAGCCTTGCTGTAATTGAAGATCATCCTGATTGCCATCTGCACGGGTGACTCTCATTGGAATTGGCTCGCCCTGATGGGTGTATAATTCATAAGATACATCACGAGCGGTCGTTCGTATCGTAAACTGCTGAGCGTTCAACAAAGGATTTCCCAGAATTTGAATGTCTAACTCGGCAGACTCGGGCCGCTCAACCGATACGGTACGACATACGTATTCGGTGCCATCTTCGTCAATCTGACGTAAGCGGTAATAACTTTTTCCCGGAAGGGGGTTTTCATCCACGCCCCGATACTCTTTCCGTTCGTTAGTAGTGCCCGAAGCCTTGTATGTTTCGAGTACCTCGTATTGTTCCGCATCTGTACTCCGCTCTACTACAAACGAACGAGCGTTTTTTTCGGAAGCAGTAGCCCAATTTAAGCGTACTTGACTAGCGGAAGCTACAGCCTTGAAGTACAGCAGTTCAACGGGCATGGGTCCCTGGCTACCCAGAATTTTCAGGTTGTCTACGGTAAGGGTACCATTACTGTTGTTCCAGAGGAATTTGAAGTCAGTAGGCGAAACACCGGTACTAAGTTCACTGGCTTCATCAAATTCCAGCGAATTATCGACCCAAATGTCCATTTTATTGGCCGCTAGCGTCCCCGTCCGACCATCCTCATCCGTATAGGTGGTAGGATTCCCCGAAACGTTGAGTACCCAAGTGATAGTTTTGGTACCGGTATACGGTCCTTTCGTTACGGAACCGCCGTCCTGTAAATGCAAATTAAAGGAGTTACCTGCCGTAGGGAAATGAAAGCCTAAACGGGCAAAAACGCTGGCATTCGTTGGAAGACTTCCGTTATCATTCAAATTACCGAAGTACAGATAGTTGTACGGATTCACCGCTGCAGAGGGTTCCGTAATATCCACCGAAACCGTAAACTGTACGTAAAGAATGGTTGGATTGGCCGAAAAGAGATCATCGGTCTTAGCAAACCGAACCTGGCCGCCGGAAGCTTTAGTAAGCGTTAAAGCTTCGTTGTTAATACCAGTAGTCGAAGGCGTATTCCCTAGTATTTCGGTAAACTTGTTCGTACCGCCGCCTTTGTAATCTGCTACATTGGACGAGCTACTAAAATTTTGCTCGAAGTAAGTAGTGGTTTGTGCATACCCTGATGATACGCACAAACCCATCAGTAATCCATAGAGAAGTTTCATGATTGAGTTAGGGGTTATTAGTACCCTAAGCTACACACTCGATCACAAAACTTAACAATACTCAATTATTTACTTATTTAAAGGCATAAATACCTAATTTTTCAATAGTTTAGCTTCATTCCAGAAGACATCCATTTCAGCCAGCGTCATGTCTTTCAAGCTTTTCCCTAACTCTTTGGCTTTCGTTTCAATGTATTGGAAGCGAGTAATGAATTTCTTATTGGTACGTTCCAGAGCCGTTTCGGGATTGATGTCCACAAAGCGAGCGTAATTAACCAGCGAGAATAATACGTCACCAAACTCACTTTCGGCCCGTTCCGTATTATGCACGGCTCCAGCTTTGAACTCTGCCCGGAATTCGTCAATTTCTTCGCGTACTTTGTCCCACACCTGCTCGCGGTCTTCCCAGTCAAAACCCGCTCCACGGGCCTTTTCCTGAATCCGCATGGATTTTACCAGAGCCGGTAGTGAACCAGGTACACCCCCCAACACCGACTTGTTTCCTTCTTTGATTTTTAGCTGTTCCCAGTTCTGCTTGACCTGTTCTTCAGTATCCGCCTGAGCATCGCTGTAGATGTGCGGATGCCGATCCACCAGTTTTTTGCACAGGCTGTCCATCACATCTGTAATGTCGAAATCGCCCGTTTCGGAAGCGATGCGAGCGTAAAAAACCAGATGCAAGAGTACATCTCCCAGCTCTTTTTTGATTTCATTGAGATCCTTTTCCAGAATTGCATCCGAAAGCTCATAGGTCTCTTCAATCGTCAAATGCCGTAGCGAATCCATGGTTTGCTTGCGATCCCAGGGGCAATTTTCCCGAAGCTCATCCATGATCGTCAGCACCCGATCAAAGGCCATCAATTGTTGTTTTCGCCGACTGGGCAACTCCTCAAATACCCGAGGCTGCTGGGAAGGGTGAAGTTCTTTTTGCATAAGAATACCGTTAAATCTAAAAGCAGTTAGGGTTTTGAGTGTAGTGTTTTGGAAGGAACCCCAGTCAAAACGCCAAACTCAAAACCCTAACCCTACTACTCATGTATTCATTTATTCCGCTAAAAACGGATAGCGATAATCCGTTGCGGGTACAAATCCTTCTTTAATCGTACGAGCCGATACCCAACGCAACAGGTTTTGCATCGAACCCGCCTTGTCGTTCGTTCCGGAACCCCGAGCACCGCCGAAAGGCTGTTGACCCACTACGGCTCCCGTACACTTGTCATTTACGTAGAAATTACCGGCAGCGTTTACTAGCTTACGGCTCGCCAGGTCAATGGCGTAGCGGTCCTGTGAGAAGATCGCACCCGTCAGAGCGTACGGCGAGGTACGGTCAATCAGGCTCAGCGTTTCTTCAAACTGCGTAGGTTCGTACAGATAGATCGTCAATACGGGACCGAAGATTTCCTGCTCCATCGTTTCCGAATGCGGATCCGTCGTCAGGATCAATGTCGGATCGATAAACCAGCCTTTGGATGAATCATAGGTACCACCCCAGATAATCTCGTTGGCCGAGTTTTGGCGGGCCCGCTCAATGAAGCCCGTAATTTTCTGGAAAGCCCGCTCATCGATGACGGCATTCACGAAATTCGAGAAATCTTCCGTTGGCCCTACTTTCATCGTTTCCAGCATGGCTTTCATTTCTGACCATACGGATTCCCACAGCGTTGTCGGAATGTAAGCCCGGGAAGCGGCCGAACATTTCTGGCCCTGGAATTCGAAAGCGGCCCGCAACAGGTTGGCCGCGTATGCTTTCACATCGGCGGATTCGTGGGCCAGCATGAAGTCCTTCCCACCCGTTTCACCCACGATACGCGGGTAATACCGGTAGTTATCCATGTGGCTACCAATATTTTTCCAGATCGTTTTGAAAACCGCGGTACTACCCGTAAAGTGAATACCCGCGAACTCAGAATGACTGAAGACCAGATCACCAATCATCGGACCATCACCCTGAATGAGGTTGATCACGCCGTCGGGCAAACCGGCTTCTTTAAGAATTTGCATCAACACATAGGCCGAATACATCTGCGTAGGAGCTGGTTTCCAGACTACAACGTTACCCATCATGGCCGCTGAAGCCGGTAAATTTCCGGAAATAGCGGTAAAATTGAAAGGCGTCAATGCGAACACGAAGCCTTCCAGCGGACGGTACTCCACCTGATTCCAGATCGTAGGATCCGGAGAGATGGGTTGATTTCGGTAAATTTCTGTCGCAAAAGCCACATTAAACCGTAGAAAATCTACCCACTCACACGCGGCATCGATTTCGGCCTGAAAGGCGTTCTTCGACTGACCCAGCATGGTAGAGGCATTCAGCAGATACCGGTACTTGGTAGCAGACAATTCAGCAGCTTTCAAAAAGATCGCCAGCCGCTGTTCCCAGGGTAATACGGCCCAGGCGTGACGGGCCTGTAAGGCTACTTCAATCGCTTCGGTCACGTGTTCCGGACCACCTTCGTAGAAATAGCCCAGTACGTGCTGATGATCGTGCGGCGGCGTAATGGCTACTTTTTTATTCGTACGAATTTGCTGATTTCCAATGTATAAAGGGACCTCAATCTCTTTCGAACGTAGCTCAGCCAGGGTAGCTTTCAGTTTTTCGCGTTCAGCTGTGCCGGGCGCATATCCGTAAATGGGTTCGTTTTTCGGGATTGGGACGTTATAAATTCCGTTGGACATACTACTATGATGAAGTTTGATTTAAGCAAGCGTAGAACTAGCGAATGAATGAACTTGAAATCCGGTGTAATTAACACGAAGACCGTTCAAATAATTCAAATAGATTTACGAAGGTACGGCTTTTCAAGAAATCCCTTTCAGAAGAATTTTTACTAAATTATAAAATTTCAAGCTTGATAGTCAGCGTACTAAGACCCTAGGAAACGGGTTTCACGTATGCAGGCACAGTTTTCTATGGACTTGTACCCTATTATTCAGCCATTTTGTCAGCAGAATTGAGGTGGCAGGCTTTTGTATTCATAATAATATTTTAGCTTTAGCCCGAAAAACTTATCACAGCCATGACAGCCGACGAATTTATCGCCGTCCGGCAATATACAGAGTCCGAAAAGTACGCCATCTTCGACCGGGAGCTCATGCCGCATATCCAGTCGATGTATAACTTTGCTTTTCGTTTGACTCAAGACGAGGACGATGCCAACGATCTGGTTCAGGACACCTATCTGAAGGCGTTCCGGTTCATCAATTCTTTCGAGAAGGGGACCAACGCCAAAGCCTGGCTGTTTCGGATCTTAAAGAATAGTTTCATCAATGACTACCGCCGTAAGTCGAAGGAACCGAATAAAGTAGACTACCAGGAGGTAGAAACTTACTACGATTCGGAAGAGATGGCGGGTACTAGTCAAACCACCGATTTACGGGCCGAAACGGTTCAGGAATTGCTGGGTGATGAAGTAACGAATGCCTTGAATGCCTTGCCCATCGATTTTCGTACGGTACTGATCCTCTGTGACGTGGAAGGATTTACGTACGAAGAAATGGCTAAAATTCTCGATATCCCCATCGGTACGGTCCGTTCACGGCTGCACCGGGCTCGTATGTTATTGAAGGAAAAGCTCAAAACATATGCGACCCACATGGGTTATGATACGAGTGAGCGTTCGGAAGACGAAGAATCCTTGTAAGACGGAAACTTTTTGGCGGAGAAATCTGCTATAGCATGGACTGCCTCTAGCAGTCCTATTTTTCTGTCTGCCAAAAGATTAATCGTTCGTCTTACTTTCTTCCAGCGTAACGTACCTTAAAATTTATTTTCGAAAGAATTATCTGTAACTCAGGAACCAAAAGAACCAGGTATTGATTTTGGCCTCAGTTTTCCACGTTTAGAGAGGTGCATTGAGCCCCGCTAATTATCTTATTTTATCATGACTCCCATGACACCCGAATCCAGTTCATCTGCCGAAGCAGAGAAGGTGGTTAAGAAAGAGCACTGTGAGAACCATGCCAATTGCATGAAACTCATTCAGATGGCTTTGGACGGCGAAGCCAGTCCCGAGGAACTCGAACACGTTCGCCAGAATTTGGGCAATTGTCTACCCTGTAACCGCGGTTACAACTTAGAAAAAGCAATTAAGCAAGCCTTACAATTACGCGTTGAGCAAAAAGCAGTACCGCAAAGTCTGGTTGATTGCATCAAAAGTAAGATCCACGAACTTTAAAAAGACACCTATAGCCTTAAGACTATCCTTCTCATTGCTAAGAAGTTACGTTTTTTATATCCAATATTGATCCGTCTGATTTATTTTTGAGGCTATATCATGACCTCGGGGTACGCTCCGGGGTTATTCATTAACAGACCTTAACTATTCCATTGGTTTGAACGGTAAAGCCATTATTTTCTGTGCACCTTCCGGTTCCGGAAAAACGACACTCGTTAAACATTTGCTGGCCTCCCAGCCCGATCAGTTCGGTTTCTCTATCTCTGCCTGCACGCGGGACAAACGCGGCCGAGCCGAAGAACACGGGAAAGATTACTACTTCCTGAGTATCGATGAGTTTAAACAAAAAATTGACGAAGACGCCTTTGCTGAATGGGAAGAAGTATATCCCGGTGGCTACTACGGCACGCTCAAATCAGAAGTCGAGCGGGTTTGGGCTTCGGGCAAACACATTTTATTTGACGTGGATGTACGCGGGGGTCTTAAGCTGAAGCAATACTTTGGCGACCGGGCTCTGGCCATTTTTGTGAAAGTTCCTTCCATGGAAGTACTCGAGCAACGCTTACGTTCACGGGGTACCGAAACCGAAGACAGCATCTCCAAACGTCTCTATAAAGTACGCTTCGAAATGTCCTTCCAGGATCAGTTTGATGTCATTCTGGTTAATGATGATCTGGAAACGTCGACGAAGGAAACGGAACGGCTTGTTTCGGAGTTTATTGGAAAATAGTTATTCGTTGATGGTTATTCGTTGTTTGACGGAACTCGAAACAACTAACTATAAACCAACAACCAACCACTAAGATCATGCGAATTGCGTTGGAACATATGCCGGATCATGCCCGCCTTTGGGTGTATCAGGCCGATCGCAGCCTTTCGACGGCTGAGCAGGAAGCCATCCAGCAGCAGTTGGAAGCTTCGTTTGAAGAATGGGCCGCCCACGGCCAACCGCTGACGAATGCGGTACAAATCGTCGAAGGACGCTTTGTACTACTAGCCGTTGACGAGAAAGCCTACGCGGCCAGTGGCTGTTCCATTGATGCTTCGACCCGAATCATTAGCCAGATCGGTCAACAGGCGGGTATCAACTTCTTTGACCGCTCGATTGTGTTCCGTAGCCATCAGGGTATTGATTCCATAGACGGACTCAAGGGTAAATCAGCCGTGAAAGCGGGTACCATTCAACCGAATACAATCTTATTTAACAATCAGGTAAAAACGGTCGGCGAGTTCCGTACTCAATGGGAAGTACCCGCGGCAGAAAGCTGGATGAAACGGTTTTTTAATTTGGTTGTGAGTTAATCGTTTTTTGTAGACAGTACAAAAAAGGCCCGAACGTTACAGAACGTTCGGGCCTTTTTCGATGGGTAGAAACCGAGTTGATTGACCAGGTAGTATAATGGATTAAAAGATCAGCCGTCTCAGCGGGACGAAAACGGATCTACTATCGCCTAAAACAATCATCCCATAACCCCTACTTCTTATAATGCTCCCGAGGCAGCTCCCGCAGCCGCTGAGCACTTTGCTCGGGCGTGATGTCGCGTTGGGGATTGGCCAGCATTTCGTAGCCTACCATGAATTTTTTCACCGTTGCGGAACGCAGCAGCGGGGGCAGAAACACAAAGTGCCAGTGCCATTCTTCGTGTACGTCGCCGTCGGTTGGGGCTTGGTGAATACCCGCCGAGTACGGAAACGATACTTCAAAAAGATTATCGTAGATGATCGTCAGCTCGCGGTAGGCTTCCGCCAGCCCATCGCGTTCGGCACTGGTCATTTCCAGAATAGATGCCATGGGTCGTTTCGGAATAATCATCGCCTCGTACGGCCATACGGCCCAAAACGGGATCAGGGCTACAAAATGCTCGTGTTCGAACAGAATTCGTTCGTTCTTTTCCAGTTCTTTCGTCAGGTAATCGCTCAACAGCGTTCGGCCGTGACGGTCGTAATATTTTTTCTGGGCGATCTGTTTTTTATACGGCTCATCGGGAATGCTATACTGAGCCCAGATCTGCCCGTGCGGGTGCGGATTGGAGCAACCCATGACGAAGCCCTTGTTTTCAAAAATCTGTACGTGATTGATTTTCGGGTCCGTACCCAGTCCTTCGTACTCCTGACACCACGCATCCACTACG
>NZ_JBMDWJ010000278.1:0-6755 GCF_048595215.1 Siphonobacter sp. | reverse complement strand
GCATTGCATACGGGGCTAATAACATGGAACCCCTCCGGGGTTTTGCCTACTAACAGCACACTTGTTTATACTAGTTTATACTAGAGAATAAGGTCTATAAAACTTTTCTCTGCAATCAGGTCTGGCTTATTCTGAAACAATCCTTCCGTCCAGCATTTCCAGCTTGCGATCGGCCATTTGGGCGAGTTCTTCGTTGTGCGTGACCAGTACGAAAGTCTGATTGAGTTCATCCCGTAACTGGAAGAACAATTCGTGCAGTTCCCGGGCATTGCGGGAATCCAGGTTGCCGGAAGGTTCATCCGCAAAAATCACGGCGGGCGAATTGATCAGGGCTCTGGCTACGGCCACCCGTTGCTGTTCGCCACCAGAAAGCTGACTGGGATAGTGTTTTTCCCGGTGGGAAAGGCCCAGTTTCCCCAATAACATTTGGGCTCGCTCTTCCGTTTGCTGCGTTTTACCGCCAATCCAGGCCGGAATACAGACATTTTCCAGGGCCGTAAATTCGGGTAACAGGTTATGAAACTGGAAGATAAAGCCAATGCGTCGGTTTCGGAACTCGGCCAGTGCTTTGTCTTTTAAACTACTAATTTCCTGTCCATCCAGAAAAATTTGACCGGAGTCGGGCCGGTCAAGCGTTCCTAATAAATGTAACAAGGTACTTTTACCAGCTCCCGAGGCTCCCACAATGGACACGATTTCACCGGGCTGGATTTGTAAGTCGATTCCTTTGAGTACGGGCAGGGCTCCGTATGATTTAACGAGTTGACGAGCTTCGAGCATGAATGTTGAATCCTAAACTTTTGTTGAACGGAGGGTCGGGGGCTTTTTGCCGTCCTTCTCTTTCCGCATTGCTATTCCGATGGGCCGAAATTCTTATCCCTTCCCAGAGCGAACAAGACCCTTATTACAATCTGTTTATCAAGGCCTTATCGCTCCTACCCCCTTCTACTCCATCGGTCTTAGCTATATTTTGTTGAGCAAAGTTCCTAAACTTTGTCAAACATAACTCAAAGACTTTATTGATTTCTCCCTAATTTTCGGGCCGTAAAGTGAAACCTCACTCAACTTCCTAATGAACATACACGAATACCAGGCGAAAGAGATCCTCAAACGATACGGAGTCCGTATTCAGGAGGGCATCGTCGCTGACACACCCGACAAAGCGGTAGAAGTAGCCCGCGAACTCAACATCAAAACGGGTACGAAATGGTTTGTGGTGAAGGCTCAGATTCATGCCGGAGGCCGTGGTAAAGGCGGTGGCGTAAAACTGGCTAAAAACTACGAAGAAGTCCGTGAGAAATCAGGACAGATTCTGGGCATGCAATTAGTCACGCACCAAACCGGTCCCGAAGGTAAGAAAGTACATAAGGTTCTGATTTCCGAAGACGTGTACTATCCCGGAGCTACGGAGCCCAAAGAATTCTATCTGGCTATCCTGTTAGATCGTGCCAAAGCCTGTAACGTCATCATGGCGTCTACGGAAGGTGGTATGGATATCGAAGAAGTAGCCGAACACTCACCCGAGAAAATCATCAAAGAATGGATCGATCCTAAAGTGGGTCTTCAGGGCTTCCAGGCTCGGAAAATCGCTTTCGCTTTAGGTCTTGAAGGCGATGCTTTCAAAGAGATGGTGAAATTCATTGGCTCTCTTTATAAAGCATACATCGATACGGATGCTTCTCAATTCGAGATCAACCCCGTATTGAAAACGTCCGATAACAAAATTCTGGCCGTTGATGCGAAAGTAAACCTCGACGACAACGCTCTGTATCGCCACACTGATCTGGCTGAAATGCGGGACGTTCGCGAAGAAGATCCTCTGGAAGTAGAAGCGGGTCATTACAACCTGAACTACGTGAAACTGGACGGCAACATTGGCTGTATGGTGAACGGTGCAGGTCTGGCCATGGCTACGATGGACTTAATCAAGCTTTCCGGTGGTGAGCCTGCCAACTTCCTTGACGTAGGGGGTGGAGCTAACGCCCAGACGGTAGAAGCAGGTTTCCGTATCATCCTGAAAGATCCGAACGTAAAAGCGATCTTGATCAACATCTTCGGTGGTATCGTTCGTTGCGACCGCGTAGCTACGGGTATCGTAGAAGCGTACAAAGCCATCGGTAATATCCCCGTCCCCATCGTCGTTCGTTTGCAAGGAACGAATGCCGAAGAAGGAGCGAAAATCATCGACGAATCAGGTCTGGAAGTACACTCAGCGGTACAGTTGAAAGACGCGGCTGATCGTCTGAAAGATGTATTAGCCACTGCATTCTAAGAAGTTTTCAGTTTACGGTTCTCTGTTTTCAGTGACTGAAAAACGTAGATTGTCGAACACAAAGAAGGCCGCTCGATGGAGCGGCCTTTTTGTTTTCAGTCTTCTGTTTACTGTTTTCAGTTGCCAATCTTTAGTTTTCAGAAGCCTGGAATTAAAAGGGAAAGGCCACTTCAGAGTGGCCTTTCCCTTTTTGCAACGTTCGTAGTTTCAGTTCTACCAAAATCACTTCATTTCAACAACTAAAAAACTACAAACCGACAATTGTAAACTAACCCTATCGACGGGCGTAGTACTTTTCAGCCTCTGGCAACAGCTTCTTCAAATCGTTAATCCGTTGTTGATCTGAGGGGTGCGAAGAAAGCAATACGGGAGGCTTCTGAGCGTTTTTGCTAGCCTCGGCCATACGTCCCCAGAAAGTCACTGCTTCTTTCGGATCATAACCCGCCATGGCCATAAAGATCAGTCCTAAATGGTCCGCTTCACTTTCGTGCTGACGACTGTACCGCAGAATAGCCAGGTTGGCTCCCAGCGGAGCAGCTACGTTAAATACCGTACTCCATACATTACGGGCCTGAGCGGGCTTATTGGCATTGGCTACACCTAAAGCCACCTGTCCACCCGTTAGCAAGCCCTGAGCTACGTACTGCTGACTGACGCGTTCGGACCCGTGCTTGGCAATGGCGTGCGAAATCTCGTGGCCCATCACCGTGGCTAGCCCCGCTTCCGTCTGAGCAACGGGAATCAAACCCGTATACACGACCACTTTACCACCGGGCATACACCAGGCATTTACCTGGTTATCCTGTACTAGGTTAAATTCCCAGTTATAGCCATCCAGGTACTCGGGGTGCTTGATTTCATTAAAATACTTGGTAGCCGCTGCGGCAATTCGCTCGCCTACCCGCTTCACCAGTTGTGTATTGGCGTTACTGTTGGAGATAACTTTGTTGGTATCCAAAAACTGCTTGTAGCTCACCAGAGCTTGCTGGTTCATTTCAGCGTCAGATACGAGTAATAATTGATTCCGGTTTGAGATAGGTACACGACTACACGCCCATATCGTTGTAGCCAGTACAATACCTAGGGCAAAGGTTCTTTTCATGATTGTGGAAATGCTAAATGAGGAAATGCGAAATGAATTGTAAAGTACTTGCTAGAAAATCCTGTACCGAACCCACAAAGTGCTCTGGGATCGCTTAGCTTTGCATACAGGTCGGTTCATCCTCCAAAAATGAGGAATAAAACCCACTTGATTGCTTTTTGATCAGTATTGTCTTCGAACATTCATCATTTATGCGGATTTTTTGCATCGGGCGAAATTATGCCGAACATATCGCCGAACTACAAAACGAGCGGCCCGCCGAGCCTGTTATATTCAGCAAGCCCGATTCTGCCATTTTAAGAGAAAATAACGCTTTCTACCTGCCTGACTTTACGCAGGATGTTCATCATGAACTGGAAATCGTATTGAAAATCAATAAGCTAGGCAAAAATATTCCGGTACAGTTTGCGGATAATTATTACGAAGAAATTGCTCTGGGTATTGATTTCACCGCCCGTGATGTACAGTCCAAGCTGAAAGCCAAGGGACTTCCCTGGGATATTGCCAAAGGTTTCGACAGTTCGGCCCCCATTTCCAAATTTGTGCCCAAAAGTCAGTTTTCGGAATTTCCCAAGCTCAACTTCAGTCTTACCATCAACGGCGAAACGCGTCAGGTGGGTGATACAACGATGATGTTGTGGTCATTCGGGGAAATTATTGCCTATTTATCGAAGTTCTTTACCTTAAAAATTGGTGATTTGATCTTTACGGGAACACCCGCGGGCGTGGGTCCCGTACACATCGGTGACCGACTGGTGGGTACACTGGAAGGTCAGGAATTACTGAATTTTGAAGTCAAATAATTCTACAGCCAACCTGAAACAACCCCGGGTTGGCTGATCCATTTCTTACGTATTCGTCTTGCTAGCTCGTATTCTCTCGTTGGCTTGGGTACTAGCCTTTTCCGCCGCCGCCCAGCAACCGTACCTCTTTCCTATTTTACCCGGACAAACCGCTCAACTGGCCGGTACCTTCGCCGAACTCCGTCCGCAGCATTTTCACGCGGGTATCGACATCAAGACCCAGCAACGCGAAGGGCTTTCAGTACAGAGCATTGACCGGGGGTACGTTTCCAAGATTATCGTTAGTCGTACGGGCTACGGCAATGCCGTTTTTGTTACGCATCCCTCCGGCGAAACCAGCGTCTACGCTCACCTGCAACAGTTCAATCCGCGGATTGCTCAGTACGTGTATCAACAGCAGGTAGCCCGCCATTCACCCGAAGTGGTACTGACGCCCGCTCCCACCACCCTTCCGCTGCAACGGGGTGAAGAACTGGGGCTTTCGGGTAACTCGGGCGGTTCCATGGGGCCACACCTGCACTTTGAAATCCGGAATGCTCAGGGTATTAATGTCGATCCCCTGAATTATTCCTTTGCCGAAGTACATGATAACATTCCCCCCGTACTGGAAGCTCTGGCCGTCCGTACCCTGGATGCGAATGCTCGGATTGAAGGACGTTTTGGCCGTATGGAGTATGGCTTTATCAAAGAAGAATCGTCGAAACCTTCCGTATCCCTGTATCGGTTGCGGGATACGCTGCGAATGGTGGGTGAAATGGGGCTGGAATTACTGGCGTACGATCAGAGCAATGGTTCGGCTTCTAAAAACGGACTAAGTTGCGTGGAAGTGCACGTGGATGGCCGCGAGCTGCATTTTCACCACCTGGCTCAGGTACCCGAAGCCTATACCGACGACATTAACATTCACACCGATTACGCCACGTATTTCGAAACGGGTCGGTTTTTCCAACGATGCTACAAAGCCGACGGCAATGACCGCGTACCGATTTATTCGCCCCGCGACGGATGTTTACGCGTCAATCCCGGAGCCGTTCATCAGGTGACGATTACTACTTGGGATCATTTTCAGAACAAATCGCAACTGCATTTTGTGGTGAAAGGCGACTCAAAAGAAGGCCGCTCCACTGATCCTTCCGTACGTTGGACGGTGGAAGAAAACTGGCTGGTCGTCAAAGGTGCTTTGGCCGATTCGCTACAGGTTTATCTGCCTGGAAAACTGCAAACGCTAAGTCCAGCGTACCCCGGCTGTTACCTCTGGGATTTACGTCAGGGTTTGCCCGATTCCCTTGATACGGGTTCGCAGCTGATCCGGTTTTCGTTCGTGGGTACAGCTTATCCCCAAAAACCGGGACGACTTAGCAGAGACCGACTGGAGCTGGAATGGAAATCGGAAAGTCTTTACGATACCTTGTTTTTGAATCTTCAGGAAAAGAATGAAAAGCTACTGATTGGTGATCCGACGGTGCCCCTGAAAGGTAAAGTCACGATTCATTACCAGCCCGAAAGTCCCATCTCCGAATACGAGAAAACGGCCCTGTACCGGGATGGTGAACGGCCTGAATTTGTGGGCGGACAGTGGAAAGACGGCCGTATCCACGCCGAAACGCTGTACCTGGGCACGTACCGACTAGCGACGGATACGCTGGCTCCTACCATCACGCCGGTGAGTATAAATACCCGCCAGCTTCGTTTTCGCATTAAAGACAATTTATCCGGGATTAAAACCTGGCAAACCCGGGTCGGTACGGAAACGGTCATTCTGGAATACGACGCCAAAAATGATTTGCTGTTTTCGAAAATAAGGGAAGAAAATCGTCCTTTTCAGGGTGAATTACGATTGGAAATAACGGACAATTCAGGAAACAAAGCTACTTTTGAACGACCGAACCTTAATCCATAAATCGGGAATGTCCATCGTTCGCAGGAATTATTTTCGGATAAGAAATGAAGAAATTTTTCCGGCCCCGACACGATTCCAGTCATACCCTTTTTAGTTTAGCAGGCATGGAAGTTACTGCTTTCCATTCCTAAAGACTTACGTATCTATGTCTCTTCAAACAGGCGATCAGGCTCCGGCCTTTGAAGCAGCCGACCAGAATGGTCAACTCGTGAAACTCAGTGATTTCGCCGGAAAGAAGGTAGTCCTGTATTTTTACCCCAAAGATGATACGCCAGGTTGCACGGCTCAGGCCTGTAACCTCCGTGACAACTACGAAAGTCTGTTACAGGCGGGTTATGTGATACTGGGCGTTAGCGTGGACGATGAGAAATCGCACCAGAAGTTCATTAAAAAATACGAGCTGCCCTTTCCTCTGCTGGCTGATACCGACCATAAAATCGTGGAAGCCTACGGCGTCTGGGTGGAAAAAAATATGTACGGCAAAACCTATATGGGTACGGCACGGACGACTTTCGTGGTTGATGAATCCGGGAACATTGCTCAGATCATCCGCAAAGTTGAGACCAAAGACCACACCAGTCAGATTTTGCAATCGGCGTAAGTTCGCGTCGATTCCTCACAGGTAATTTATCATTTAGTTATAGGGTTTGACTGGACTAAAGTACTCGTTTAAGCAGG